>NZ_RZRO01000035.1:0-55888 GCF_003997975.1 Mesorhizobium sp. M7A.F.Ca.US.005.03.1.1 | reverse complement strand
CGCGAACCTTGGAGTCATCGGCGAAGTCGACATAGGTAAACTTGCCGACGCCATCGACCTTGAGCACGGCGAGATCGGTGCGCGGGTCGGTGCCGATCAGCTTGGCGTCGAGTTCCTTGCCGTCATTCATCACCACGGTGAAGGCCGAGCCTTCCGAAACGACGTGGTTGTTGGTGACGAGATAGCCGTCATCCGAGATGAAGAAGCCGGACCCTTGTGCAACCGGCCGCGGCTGGTCGTTGTTGCGGTCGCGATGGCTGAAGCGCCTGTTGCCGCCACCCTGGCCGTCCTGATCACCAAAGCCGCGGAATTCCTTGAAGAAGCGGCGCAGTTGCGGATTGTTGGGCAGGTTGTTCATGCCATCCTGATCGTCGGACGGGTCGGAGCCGTCATCGGCGGCCGGGCTGATCTTGGCCTTGACCTTGACGCTGACAACAGCGGGAGAAACCCGCTCGACGACATCGGCGAAGCCCGGTACCTGCGGCGCCTCGACGCGCACGGCATCGGCCAGAACAGGGCTGGTTCCGCTGGTCAGCGCACCGACGCCGATCGCACCGGCCACGGCGACAGACGCGACGGCAGCCATGAGACGCTTGCGGGTGACGGAATATGAACGGGGGGCAATATTCATGGATCTCGTATCCTCTTTCCAAATGGACGCTGCTGATGGGCATCCTCAAGCAAGAGAATTAGAGTGGCGCACATTACAGCGCCATTTCCGACACATGAAACTTTGGTAATGTTTTGGGGTCGGGAGACGCACAAACCCGTTGGCCGCGATGCCCTATGCGCTATCTTGTACACAACTCAGCACAAGGCTTTATAAATGACAGCAAGCACGCCTGGCGGATCGTATTCGTGAAATGGGCCGAGGCCTTGGTGATATGGCGACGGGCCGGCCAGGCCGGGTAACAGGCACATATGAGACGTTCATCGGCCGCCTGCCGTACATCATTGCTTATGAGTTGCGCCCGATTGCTGGCCGTCAGTGCGTCGTTATCCTGCGCGTCATTCACACGTCGC
Source organism: Mesorhizobium sp. M7A.F.Ca.US.005.03.1.1 (assembly GCF_003997975.1). Lineage (NCBI taxonomy): Bacteria > Pseudomonadati > Pseudomonadota > Alphaproteobacteria > Hyphomicrobiales > Phyllobacteriaceae > Mesorhizobium > Mesorhizobium sp. M7A.F.Ca.US.005.03.1.1. Next base: position 54,865 of record NZ_RZRO01000035.1, on the reverse strand, counting down.
GGGACTGGCCCTCGGAGGAATGGCCGAGCTAATTGCCTAGTATCTTGTCCAGCGCCGCCTGTTCCTCAGTGGTCAGCGCATTGGTTGCCGTCGAGCGACGCGACCGCGCGGTCAGCACGATGAAAACGCCTCCCACCAGCAACAGCAGGACAGGCGTGCCCCACAGCAATGCATTGCGCAGGTCGAAACGCGGCTTGAGCAGCACGAACTCGCCATAGCGCGAAACCACGTAGTCCATGACCTGCTGGTCAGTGTCGCCGGCGACGAGGCGCTGACGCACGAGGACGCGCAGGTCGCGGGCAAGGTCGGCATCGGATTCGTCGATCGACTGGTTCTGGCAGACCATGCAGCGCAAGCCTTCCGAAAGCGCCCGAGCCCGCGCCTCAAGTGCAGGATCAGGCAGCATCTCGTCAGGCTTCACCGCCAAGGCCGTGCCGGCAAAAAACAGCGCCAGCAGCAGGATAATGGAGGTCAGCGAAAGCCGTGCGTTCATGGCAGGGTCGCGGATGGCACCACGCTCGCCTGCTTGCGCCGTCGCGACGGCGCGCCGACGCGCAGGCGCCGGTCCATCAGCGACATCGCCGCGCCCGCCATCATCATCAGGCCACCGCCCCAGATCAACGTCACCAGCGGCTTCCACCACAAACGCACGACGACCGAACCGTCTTTGCCCTCGTCGCCGAGCGAGATGTAGAGCTGCGAGAAACCGATCGTCCTGATGCCGGATTCCGTCGTCGTCATCTGCCGCACCGGATAAAACCGCTTGGCGGAGCTGATTTCGCCAACAGGGCTGCCGCTGACGCCGATCAGCTCGAAGCGGCCGCGATCCTCGCTGTAATTCGGTCCCTGGGCCGGATAAAGCCCGACGAAACGCAGCGTATGGCCGGACAGTTCGACGGTCTCGCCGGCATGCATCGACAGGATCTTCTCGGTGCCGAAGCAAAGTGTGCCGACGATGCCGAGCGTGGTCAGGCCGAGGCCGAGGTGAGCGAAGGCTGTGCCGAAGACCGAGCGCGGCAAGCCGAGCAAGCGCCGGACCATGATCCCCGTTGCGACGGTCCGAAAGCCGGATTTGACGGCGAGATCGGTGAGCGCGCCAAGGATCAGCCAGACGGCAAGGCCTACGCCCAGGGCTGCGAACACCGAGGCTCCGTCGATGAACAGAGCGGTGACCAGCGTCGCCAGCAGCGCCGCTGCAAAGGCCACCATCAGGCGCTGCGCGACGGCGAAAACATCGCCGCGCTTCCAGGCCAGCAACGGCCCGAACGGAACCACGAGCAGCAGCGGCACCATCAGCGGCCCGAAGGTGAGATTGAAGAACGGCGCGCCGACCGAGATCTTGTCGGCTGAAAAGGCTTCGACAGCGAGCGGATAGAGTGTGCCGACAAGCACGGTCGCCGTCGCCGTGGTCAGGAACAGATTGTTGAGGACGAGTGCCCCTTCTCGGGAAATCGGGTGGAACAGGCCGCCGGTCGTCAACCGGGAAGCGCGCAGCGCAAACAGCGCCAGCGAGCCGCCGATAAACAGCGTCAGGATGCACAGGATAAACACGCCCCGGGTCGGATCGGTGGCAAAGGCGTGCACCGAGGTCAGCACGCCCGAACGCACGAGGAAGGTGCCGAGCAGCGACAGCGAAAAGGTCAGGATGGCGAGCAGCAGCGTCCAGATCTTCAGCGCCGAGCGCTTTTCCATGACAATGGCCGAATGGAGCAGCGCGGTGCCCGCCAGCCACGGCATGAAAGACGCGTTCTCGACTGGATCCCAGAACCAGAAACCGCCCCAGCCAAGTTCATAGTAGGCCCAGTACGATCCCATGGCGATGCCGCCGGTCAGGAACATCCAGGCGACCAGCGTCCACGGCCGCACCCAGCGCGCCCAGGACGCGTCGATGCGGCCTTCGATGAGAGCGGCGACCGAGAAGGAAAAACAGATCGAGAAGCCGACATAGCCGAGATAGAGGAACGGCGGGTGGATGGCGAGGCCGAGATCCTGCAGGATCGGGTTGAGATCGCGGCCTTCGATCGGCGCCGGATTGAGCCGGATGAACGGATTGGACGTGGCCAGAATGAACAGGAAGAAGGCGGCGCCGATGGCGCCTTGCACCGCAAGCACATTGGCGCGCAGCGTCGCCGGCAGGTTGGAGCCGAAAGCGGCGACGAGTGCGCCGAAGAAGGTCAGGATCAACACCCAAAGCAGCATCGAGCCTTCATGATTGCCCCAGGTTCCGGTGATCTTGTAGATCAACGGCTGCAAGGAATGCGAGTTTTCCCACACGCTTGCCACCGAGAAATCGGAGCTCGCATAGGCACTCGCCAGCGCTGCGAAAGACAGCGCCGTCAAGGCGAAGCCGGTCACCGCGACCGGACCGCCGACGGCCATCAGGCGCTGGTTGTTCAAGCGTGCGCCAAACAGCGGCACGAGCGTCTGCACCAGCGAAAGCGCAAACGCCAGGACGAGGGCGAAATGTCCGGTTTCAACCATGCCCGTGATCCACTGTCGCTCTCCTGCCGGAGCTATTCACTCTTGCTCTCCTGCCACACGCCCTTGGCCTTGAGGCCGTCCGCAACCTCCTTGGGCATATAGCGCTCATCATGCTTGGCCAGCACGCTATCGGCAACAAAAACCCCGTCCGGGCCGAAACTACCCTCGGTGATGACGCCCTGCTCTTCGCGGAAAAGGTCGGGCAGGATGCCGGTATAGGTGACCTTGACCGATTTGTGCGTGTCGGTGACCGAAAAGCCGACCGTGGCCCCCTGCCCGCGCTGGATCGTGCCTTTTTCGACCAATCCACCCAACCGGATGCGCTGGCCAGGCTGGACGCTTGCCGTGGTGAGATCGGCCGGCATGTAGAAATAGGAGGCCTTCTGGCCAAGCGCGTAGAAAGTCAGCCCGGTCGCGGCACCCAGGAAGACCAGGCCGCCCGCGATCACCGACAATCGTTTCTGCTTGCGCGTCATGTCTTGTTCTACTCCGTCGCCGCAAGCCCAAGCGAAGCGGCAAAGGCGGTGAATTTCTTCGCCTGGTCACTGTCGGCCCCAAAGGCGGCAATGGCGCGACCGAGCGCCTCACGCGCCTGATCGGCCTTGCCAAGCACGACATAGGAACGAACGAGCCGCATCCATCCTTCCGGGTCGTTCGGATTTTGCCGCAGTTTGTCGTCAAGGCCGGCAACCATGGTGTTGATCATGGCTTCCCGATCCTGCGGCGACATCGAGGATGCGGCGTCGATATCGCCGGCATCGGGGCCGTTGGCGGCGCCGCCGGAAGCCACTTCGGGGTTGCCGGACTTGGCCAGCGCCTGCTCGACGGCACCGCGCCATGGCGAGTCCGGCGGCAATCTGCCCAGCATCGCCTGCCATGCCGTGGTCGCTTCCTTGGCGCGACCCTCCTGCGCCAACGCCATGGCCAGGTAGAAACTGGCCTTCGCATTGGCCGGATCGAGCTTCAGGGCTGCCTCGAAAGCATCCTGGGCATCGGCCGAGACAATGCCGCCTGCCGCGCCGGCGATCGCCTCTCCGAGACCTGCCTGGCGAACGGCGCTGTCGCCATCAAGCCGAATGGCGTTGCGATAGGCATCCGCCGCGTCGGAAAAGCGCTGCATGCGCAGATAGACCGGTGCAAGCACGTCCCAGCCCCTGCCATCGGTGGGATTGGCGGCCAGATGGGCTTCGGCCCGCGCCACCAGTTCGTCGACCGAACTGTCGGCGGGATTCTTGGCCAACCGCTCGCTGAGCGGTTGTGACGGCAGGTCGGGAGAGCCAAGCTTGACATAGAGCCCCCAACTGACCAGCGGCACCGCCAGCACGGCTACGGTTGCCACCAGCCTTGCGGTGGCCGGCGCTCGGCCCGCGTTTGCGCCGCCGGCGGTAACCGCATTGTCAAGGCGAAGGATGCGGCGAGCGATCTCGGCGCGGGCTTCGGCCGCTTCGGCCGGCTGGATCAAGCCACGCGCAGCGTCGCGGTCAAGCTCGGACAGTTGGTCGCGATAGACTTCGAGATCATGTTCGCCGCTCGACGACGCGCCCTTCGCGCTGGCGGCCAGCGGCAACAGCACCGCCAGGCTTGCACCCAGCGTGAGAATGGCGGCTATGACCCAGAACAGCATGGTTCTTCCAATAACGGCAGAGCTCTGCCGTGCCAACAGATGCATGCTGCGACGCTTTGACGACGCCAGCCGCCAATCGTCGGCAGACGGTCGTCAGGTCAGCGGCGTCCAGCTGCCATCGGCGTTGCGGCAAGCGGTTCCGCGCGCCGTGACTCCGGCGCCGCCGGAAAACACCGTCTGCGTGTACTGGCGGCAGTCCTGCGAACCGACGCGGTAGGGCTGGGCCGGAACCACCTCGCCGTAGCGCGAAGCCTGGGCGCCTTTCCACGTCACCTTCTGGCCGCTGGTCGTGTATTCCAGCGCTTTGTACTCAGCCTCGAGCGCGCTGCGCTTCTCGGTCTCGCTGAGGCCGTTGCCGATCGCCCCGCTGATGAGGCCGCCGCCCATCGCCGAAATGATCGTCGTGGTCACCTTGCCGCTGGAAGGAGGTGTCGAGGCCGGTGTCGCTGCCACGGTTGGACCCTTGCCGCTCAAGGTGGTGCAGCCGGAAACAGCCAGCAATGCGGAAACAAGCGCGACGCGAATCTTCATGCCAACAACCGGTTTTCTTGAGTTGGAGCCTGCCATGGATGCGCCGGGGGCCGCGTCATCGAGAAGTCGGCGTGGCCATAGTATTGATATTTGTCGGAAATTTGGCCGCTGGCCGCTGCGGGACCAATGGACATGCCGCCAACAACATCTCCCGCCCCTCTATGTCGATCGGCTCTGGTGAACATCACTGAAGGCTCCGCAATCGCACCACCGCCTTCAATCCGCCCATACCGGACCGTTCGAGCGCCAGAACGCCTCCATACTCGTTGACGAGGTCTGCGACAATGGCCAGGCCCAGACCTGTTCCGGGCTTTGTCTCGTCCAGACGCCGTCCGCGCTTCAGCGCCTCGCGCGCCTTGTCCTCGGGAATGCCCGGACCGTCATCCTCTATGCCGATCTCGAACAGGCCGGCCGGGTCGTCCTTGCCGGTCAAGGGCACGATCGAGACCTGCACCGCGCTCTTTGCCCATTTCATCGCGTTTTCAAGGAGATTGCCCAGCAGTTCCTCAAGGTCCTCACGCTCGCCGGCGAAGACGATCTCGGCCGCCGGCAGCGACAGCGATAGATTTGTCTGCGGATTGAGCTTCCGCAGAACCCGCACCATGCGCTGCACCAGCGGCGTCACCGGCGTGCGGTAGACGACGCTGTCGCGTTGTGCCGCGACGCGGGCGCGCTGGAGATAGTGTTCGACCTGCTTCTGCATGGAAGCCGCCTGTTCGGCGATCAACTGCCCCTTGGCGCCGCCGAGCGCGCGGCCCTCGTTGAGCAGTACCGCCAGCGGCGTCTTCAGCGAATGGGCGAGATTGCCGACCTGTGTTCGCGACCGCTCGACGATGCGCCTGTTGTTTTCGATCAGCGCATTGGTTTCGTTGGCAAGCGGTTCGATCTCGGCCGGGAAGCGGCCGTCGAGCCTCTGGGCGGTGCCTTCGCGCACCATGGCGAGCGCGTTTCTGACCCGGCGCAGCGGCTGCAGGCCGAGCAGGATTGCGATCGCGTTGATGGCGATCATGCCGACGCCGAACAGGCTGAGATAGGTCAGCAGGCGGCGCTGAAAGGTGGCGATTTCCTGTTCGAGTTCGCTCTGGTTGCCCATGACGCGGAAACGCGCGGCGCGGTTCTTGGCGTCGAGGACGAATTCGCTCTCGAACACTTCGAGCTGCTCGCCGTCGATGCCTTCGGCTGCGTAGCTGCGCTGGAAGCTCGCGTTGAACGGCACCTCGGCAACGCTCGGTGACGGGATCGTCGTGGTCATCGACGACGAATGGAGATCGCCATGCACGCCTTCCGAAGCGGGCTCAACCGACCAGTACCAGCCCGAATTCGGCTCCGAGAACCGGAGGTCGCCGAGATCTGGCGCGCCGGTCAGCGCACCGCTGTCGGAGATGCCGATCGAACCGATCAGGTTGAACAGATGCGCCGAAAGCAGGCTGTCGAAGCCGCGCTCGCTGGCCTGGCGGTATAGGGTGGTGATCAAGGTGAAGATGACAACGAGCGTCACGATCGCCCAGACCGTGGAAAAGGCGATGACGCGGAACGTCAGCGAACGCGGCCACAAACGCAGCGAAAGCGGCGTCCTTGCGGTTGGTTTGAGCGGTTCCGAGTTACGCCTCCGGCTCACGCATGCGGTAGCCCATGCCGCGCACGGTTTCGATCATGTCGATGCCCATCTTCTTGCGCAGCCGCCCGACAAACACCTCGATGGTGTTGGAATCGCGGTCGAAATCCTGATCGTAGAGATGCTCGACCAGTTCGGTCCGCGAGACGACCTCGCCCATATGGTGCATCAGATAGGCAAGCAGGCGGAATTCGTGCGACGTCAGCTTCAGCGGCACTCCGCCGACATCGGCCTTGGAGGCCTTGGTGTCGAGGCGCAGCGGTCCGCAGGTCAGCTCGGACGAGGCATGGCCGGCAGCGCGCCGGATCAGAGCCCGCAGCCTCGCCAGCACCTCCTCGATGTGGAACGGCTTGGTGACGTAGTCGTCGGCGCCGGCATCGATGCCGGAAACCTTGTCGCTCCAGCGGTCGCGCGCCGTCAGGATCAGCACCGGCATCTTGCGGCCGCCGCGTCGCCAGCGCTCGACCACGCTGATGCCGTCCATCTGCGGCAGGCCGATATCGAGCACGACCGCGTCATAGGGCTCGGTGTCGCCGAGGAAATGGCCTTCCTCGCCGTCGAAGGCGCGGTCGACGACATAGCCGGCATCGACCAGCGCATCCGATATCTGCCGATTGAGATCCTTGTCATCTTCGACGACCAGTACACGCATGCGGAGTTCGATACCTGTTGAAGAGCTTTGTCGGATGGAAGAGCTTTGTAGGATTGAAAACTGGGGCAGATATAGGCCGATTCCGGCGGCCTGGGAAACGTGGCCTAAGGTTGATTGGATCAGTTCAGCGGAACGACGATCTCGGAACGGCGCGGACGTTGTCCGTCCTTGCCCGGAACGAGCACGACGATGACACAGACAGGCTGACCGCCGCGCGTCGATTGCGAGGCCTTGGCCAGCGTTCCGCCATTCTGCTCGGCCACCTGTTGGCCGATGGCGTAGCAATCGGATGCCGCCAGTACGATCGGACTGGCCAGGTCGGGCGGCGCGATGACCGGCATCGCCATCGCCTGCGACGCAAACAGCCCGGCAGCACAAAGCGCCAGTGTCGCGGTTCGGAAGTGGGAGCGAAGCGTTTTCATGACCGGCGTTGTAACGCATCGGTGCTGAACGTGAAATGAACGGTGAACGCCGCTGAAAACATCCTCGCCACACCCCTGCAACGCGAGACAGTCAACCTGGGATTTCGCCGCCTCGAACAGGCGAAATCCCGCGAAAGTCCAGTCTAGACTCCGTTTTGACCATATTGAAAGCGCATCAGGCATTTTCCTGCGTCATCGCGCGAAAACGCAGCAGCCCGTGATGCACGAGCAGATCCTCGTCATGGCGGGCTTCGGCAAATTCCAGCGACAGTCGTGTCTGGCCGCGAGGGCCGATCACCAATGCTGCGTCGGCAAGGCGCGCCTGGATGGCGGCCATGATGGCTAGCGTTTCGGCATCCCCATGGGCTTTCGACCAGACATGCAGCGTAATCAACTGATCGTCGGTGTTCTCGATGCCCGTATCCCAGTCGAAAGCGGAGGTATGGCCGCAGGTCACGTACGGAAAAGCGGCGTTGTCGGCTGGCCGTTCGAGCAGTCCGGCGCCGCCCAGCAAGGCCGACAGCGATGGATCGCTTTTCAGCCTGAGAAACAGTGCCTGCTGTAAATCGCCTGGCGCGGTCATCGTCTTTTCCTCCGGTTCCTGCGCTGCCGACTGTTGCTTTTCGGAAGCTGTCCGCGTTCTGCGTGTTCTGACAGATATAGCCATTCGACGCGCAGAGGCGATGGCGATTCGTCATCGGAATGATGGATGCCGATGATCTCGAAAGGGCGGCTTTGCCAAGACCACCGTCGCGGGCACCACGCCGTGAACATGGACTCTCGATTCCTGGTCACATATTCTCGCTCCATACAGCGTCGCATGACGCAATGTTTCCTTGCCGTTTTTGATCCACGAAGCAATTTCGGAAGCTGATGATGCTCGATGCAGAAAAGACCAGGGCTGCGTCGCGGTTGTTGGTAGGCCACTGGGACAAGGGCACCCGTCTCGACGCCATACCCGAGGCGTTGCGCCCACAAACACGGCTCGAAGGTTACGCTATCCAGTCGCATGTCATGGATCGCTCGGCGGCTCCGCTTTTCGGCTGGAAGATTGCCGCGACCAGTCTGGCGGGACAAAGGCACATCAACGTCGACGGCCCCATGGCCGGACGTCTCCTGGCCGAGAAAGCGGTGGAGATCGGCGGGACCGTTTCCCTGGCGACGAGCAAGATGCGCGTGGCCGAGATCGAGTTCGCTTTCCGTTTCGGCCGCGAGCTGCCGCCTCGTGCGGCACCCTATGAAATCGCCGAGGCGATGGAAGCCGTAGCGAGCTTGCACCCGGCGATCGAAATCCCGGACTCACGGTATGACGATTTCTGCGCCGTCGGGGCGCCGCAGCTCATTGCGGACAATGCCTGCGCCAACCTGTTTGTCATCGGCGAGGCGGCGGAAGACGACTGGCACGACGTGGATCTTGCAAAGCACCCCGTGATCGCGTCCGTTTCCGGAAGGTCGCAACATAGCGGATCGGGAGCAGCCGTATTGGGCGATCCTCGCATCGCGCTTACCTGGATCGTCAATGAACTGTCGGGCTTGGGCATAGCGCTCCAGCCGGGACAGGTGGTGATTACCGGCACCTGCGTGACACCGATAAGCGTCGAGGCAGGCGACGAAGTCATCGGCGATCTAGGCAGGTTTGGCCGCGTCTCGGTGAGGTTTGTCTAGGCTCCGCGCTGCCTGGCCACGAAACTGCGCACCGCCAGCACCAGCACGGTGATGATGATCAGGATCACCGACAATGCCGCGATCGCCGGGTCGATGTTGTCGCGCAAGCCCATCCACATGAGCCGCGGCAGCGTGATGGCGTTGACAGAGGTGATGAACAAAGTGACGCCGATTTCTTCCCAGGACAGCACGAAGGAGAGAAGTGCGGCGGTGACGATGCCGAATTTGATGTTGGGCATGATGATGCGGGTGGCGCGTTCCCAGACAGTTGCACCTAGGCCGCGCGCGGCGAGGTCTATGCGGCGGTCGAGCTGGCTGAGCGAGACCAGCATCAGCACGGTGGCGAAAGGGACCGTCATCACCGAATGGGCCATGGCAACGCCCAGCCAGGTGTCATAGCCGAAGAACGCGCTGAAGCCCGAGATCGAGGTGAGCAGGAAGTAGAGCGTGATCGCCGAGACCACGGGCGGCACCACCATCGGCAGCAACACGAAGCCGACAAGTGCCGCGGTGAAGCGCGGCTGGAACATCCAGACGCCAAGGCTGAAGCACAGCGCCAGCACAGTTGAAAAGGCGCTGCTGACGACACCGATGCGGATCGAGAGCAGGATCGATTGGAGCCAGCGCGGGTCCTCGATCAGCGCCCGGTAATGGCGCAGCGACAGTTCGCCCGACGGCATGGCCAGCATGCGGCTCGGCGTCAGCGACACCGGGATGACGGCGAGCAGCGGCATCAGCAGGAACAGCGCCACGAAGGCGGCGATGATCAGCGAGACGGGACCGGGGCGGTAGGTCGGCATCAGATCAACTGCTTCGGTCTGACATATCGGAACAAGAGCGCCATCAGCGCGCCGACGAACAGCACCAGCACGACGCTGATCGCTGCACCCAAGCCCCAGTCCGGGCTCTGGAATATCCTGAGATAGATCAGCTCGGCAATCATGACGCTGCGGCCGCCGCCAAGGATCGCTGGCGTGACGAAGAAGCCGAGCGAGAAGACGAAAACGATCATCGCCGCGCCTATGATGCCGGAGCGCGTCATCGGCACGAACACCGTCCAGAAGGTGCGCATGCGGCTGGAGCCGAGCCCGCGCGCCGCCAGGAGCACGCGGTCGTCGAGGCTGCGCATGGCCGATGCCAGCGGAAAAACGGCGAAAGGAATGAGGAAGTGCGTCATGCCGACGATGACGCCGAATTCGTTGCGCACCAACGCCAGCGGTTCGGAAATGAAGCCGATCGCCTGCAGCCACGTGTTGATCAGGCCGCGATTGGAGAGCAGCGCCACCCAGCCGAAGGCACGGGTCAGCACGGAAATCCAGAAGGGAACGAGAATGCAGAACTCGGCGATCAGGCGCTGTGCCGGGGTTCCACGCACCCAGACGACGGTGATGGCGTAGGCAGCGGCCACCGAGACCACGGTGACGACCGCCGCGATGCGCAGCGTGCGGATGAACACCGACTGCACCAGATCGTCGGTGAGCAGCGCCTCATATTGGCCGAGGCCGGGCGTCGGCAGCGTAAAACTCCATTTGACGACGCCAAGGAACGGCCAGGCATAGGCCAGGACAAGAAACAGGAGCAGCGGCGCCATCAACAGCGCCGCGCCCATCCTGTCGGAGAGATAGGATCTCATTGACCCGATTACCCCGGCCCTGATCAGGCCGAGATGATCTTGGTGTATTCGTCGAGCGCCGGCCCGTAGTTCTTGGCGTACCAGTCCATGTCGAGCGCGATCTGCTTCTTCATGTTCTCGGGATCGACCGGGTTGATGCGCTTCTTGTCGGCCGTGATCAGCGCGTCTGCCGCCGGGTTTGCAGGACCTTGGCCGAGCTTGTCGAACATGACCAGCTGCTTTTCAGGGTCCTGGGCACTGGCGATGAACCTCATCGCAGCGTCCTTGCCGCCGGGGTTGTTCTTGAGCACGGCCAGCGCACCGGGCGAGATCAGTCCCTGATCCCAGATGAACTTGATCTTGCCGCCCGAATCCTGCTCGATCAGCGAAGCGCGCGTCGACCAGACGATCGCCATCGAGGCCTCGCCATTGAGCAGCACGCTCTGGCTTTCGGCGCCGCCACCCCAATAGGCAACGACGTTTTCCTTGAACGCGGCGATCTTGTCATGGGCGCGCTTGAGGTCGAGCGGGTAGAGCGACGCCGGCGCGATGCCGTCGGCCAGAAGTGCTGCTTCCCAGCTCGATACGCCCCATTTGTAGAGCGAGCGCTTGCCGGGGAATTTCTTCACGTCGAAGAAATCGGCCATGCCGGTCGGCGCGTCCTTGCCGTACTTCTCGGAATCATAGGCAATGACATAGGAGAAGAAATAGGTCGAGGCGGCGTATTCCCAACCAAAGCCGGGCCGCATCTTCTTCTTGTCGACGATGTTGTAATCGATCGGCTCGAGAGCCCCTTGGGCGCCGAGCGTGATGGCCGAGAAGGGGTCCACGTCGACGAGATCCCAGGTCGGCGCGCCGCTCTTGAACTGCGCTGCGATGGCGCCTTCGGTCGGACCCGAACCGTCCATCTTGACGGCGATGCCGGTGTCCTTGGTGAAGGCCTGGCCATAGGCGGCATCATAGGCAGTGATGGCATCGCCACCCCAGTTGACCAGCACCAGTTCCTTGGCCTGCGCAAAGGCACCTGTCGAGCGCAGCAGCATCGGCGTGCCGGCCAGCACGAGTACCGCCAGCTGTGTGAACTGCCGGCGCGAGATCTCGCCGCGACCTGCCCTGGCGGACAGGCTCTCGACGGCTTGTTTTTTGGTGTCATGTGTCATGTCAGTTCCCCTTTTTTGTTGTTGATAGTGCCGGAAAGCGGTGGAGCGATATCTCGCCACACCGTCGTCATTGCCCTCCATGCGGAAGGAGGAAACCCTTTTCCGCCGGCCAGGTGAGCCAGACGGAATTGCCCTTGCTGAGCGCTGCGGCCGCCACCTCGTTCGGCACCGAGACGGTAACCTTGGCGCCTTGCCGTGTCGTCAGGTCGAGCCGCGTCGCAGCACCGAGATAGGTGGAGTTGGTGGCGGTAGCGGCGATGCCATTCTCGCCATCCGCCGCCTCGCCCGATATCGACATGTATTCGGGCCGGATCGCCAGGATGGCATCGCCGCGCACGAGTTCGGCCTTGCAGCCCATGCTGACCGCGCGGTCTTCGCACAGGCCGGTCGAGCCATTGCCGGCAGGCTTGACGCCCTTCAGCGGCAGCATGTTGATTTCGCCGAGGAACTCGGCGACGAAGCGGTTGTCCGGCCGGTCGTAGACTTCGTCGGGCGCTCCGACCTGCAGCAGTTTGCCGTGGTTGAAGATGGCAACGCGCGACGACAGCGCCAGCGCCTCGCTCTGGTCGTGGGTGACGAAGACGAAAGTGGTTCCGGTTTCCTGGTGCAGCCGCTTCATCTCGGCCTGCATCTGGCCGCGCAGGCTCTTGTCGAGCGCCGAGAACGGCTCATCGAGCAACAGCACGCCAGGTTCGAACACCAGCGCCCGGGCCAGCGCCACGCGCTGCTGCTGGCCGCCCGACAGTTGCGCCGGCAGTTTCTTCTCGTGGCCCTTGAGACCGACGCGCTCGATCATCTCGCCGACACGGCGCTTGATGTCGGCGGCCGGTTTCTTGCGCACCTTGAGTGGGAAGGCGATGTTGGCTTCGACGCTCATATGCGGGAACAGCGCGTAGCCCTGGAACACCATGCCGGCGGCCCGTTGCTCTGCCGGTCGGTCGGTGATGTCGACGCCGTCGCTGAACAGCTTGCCCTCGGTCGGCTGCACGAAGCCCGCAAGGATCATCAGGAAGGTGGTCTTGCCCGAACCCGACGGCCCGAGCAGGGTCAGGAACTCGCCACGGCCGATATTGAGCGACAGATTGTCCAGCGCACGGAACGAGCCGAAGCTCTTGCCGATCCCGATTGCCTTGATCTCTGCGGCACGGCCGGGTTGCTGCATACTGCCCTTTCCCTAACGCTTGTCGAAATCGTAGGCAGGGTGCCGGCTCACCGCAACCGAATAGTTTTCGCGTGATCGGCAAATTCCATTCATCTATGGCGAGATGGCGCCGCCTTGCCCTCAATACGGCAGAATGCGGTTCTCCTGGAGTTTCGACCGCAGCCATCCCGCGAACGCTTCCAGCACCGGATGCGAAGCCTTGGCGTGTTCGGAGACCAGGAAATAGGAGCGTGGCGACTTGATCGCGATGTCGAACGGCCTGACCAGCCGGCCCTCGCTCAGCGCCCGCCGGCTGGTCAGTTCGTCGCCCATGGCGATGCCCTGGCCGGCAATCGCCGCCGAAAAGACCAGGTTCATATCGGAAAAGAAGATGCCACCCTCGATGTCGGGGTTTTCCACCTTGGACAGCGCCAGCCAGCGCGCCCAATCCTCGGTGTCGTCGAGATGCAGCAGGTTGGCGCGTAGCACGTCCGACGGCCGGGAAAACCCGCCGACCTTGTTGAGCAGCGTCGGGCTGCAGAGCGGCGTGAACGAGATTTCGCAGAGCGGCTCGACCGCCCGGTTCGGCCAATTGCCGACACCAAACGCAATGAAGGCATCGGCATCTGCGTTGCTGACATCGTCGAGCCGGCGCGGCGTCAGGATGCGCAGCGCCACGTCAGGATACATCTGCCGGAACTCGCCGATATGGGTGCACAAGAACAGCGAGGCGAAGCCGGGCGTGCAACTGACGGCGAACGAGCCGCCGACGCCGGTGCCGGCGTCCCGCGTCACCGCATCGCCCAAAACGGTGAGCGCCTTGCGCACGTCGCTGGCGTAGCGCTGGCCGCGCGGCGTCAGCGCCACGCCCTTGCCGATGCGTTCGAGCAGGTCGAAGCCGAGATCGCGCTCCAGCAGACGAAGCTGATGGCTCACGGCGCTGCGGGTCAGGTGCAACTCGTCGGCGGCGCGCCAGACGCTGCCATGGCGGGCGAAGCTGTCGAGCGCACGCAGCGCTTGTGTGGATGGTATACGCAAGGAGCCTCAGGTGAACCGAATTTGCACGAACCGGGAAAACATATCACTTTTTAGCGAACCGCTTCACTGCTTTCTTCTCATGCCATGGAGAAACCGGTGGCCACCTCGGCGCAAGCAACCGCCCTTGCCTGTCTCGACGGCATCCAGCCGTTGTTGTCCGCGTGGACACGCATCATCTTCGATTACGGCGAGACCGCGTGGCGGGAATATCAATCCGCCGCCTGGTATGTCGAGCGACTGAAACTCGAAGGCTTTTCTGTCGAAGAAGGCTCCGGCGGCATGCCGACCGCCTTCTGCGCTCATTGGACCAACGGCCCCGGCCCGACCATCGGCATGTACGCCGAATACGACGCGGTGCCCGGCAATTGCCAGGATGCCGCTACGGTCGAGCGTCCGCGCCGGGGACTTGGCAATCAGGCCGGCGGCCACACCGACCCGCATTCCGGGCTGGGTATTTCGAGCCTCGGCGGGCTGCTGGCGACCAAGGCCGCGATGCAGCGCCACGGCATATCAGGCACGCTGCGCTTCACCGGCGAGCCGGCGGAAAAGGTGCGTGGGTCAAAGCCGATCCATGCCGCCAAGGGCTATTATGACGGCCTTGCCGGCATGATCTCCTTTCATCCGTTCTACATGCTGCCGCTCTGCAACACGGCGCGCTGGGACACGCATTGCGGCGCGGCCTACGCGATGATCTATCGCTTCATCTGCGACCAACCGGAGCGCTGGGCGCTGGCTGCGGGCGCTGCACCCATTCCGCAAGCACATTCGGCGGCGCGCGCGCCCGGCGCCAACGACGCATTGATGATGATGTACATGGCCTCCAAGGCTCTGCGCGATTCCATGCTGCCGCACCAGGGCGGCTGGTCGATCAGCGAGGCGATCCTGACGGCGGGGCAAGCGACCGCCGACAATTTGCCGGCGGGGCTGGCCGAGATTCAGTACATGATCCGCGTGCCGACGCTTGCCATGGCCGAGCAGGTCACCGCGGTGCTCGACCGCAATGCCGAGGCGGCGGCAGCGATGAGTGGTTGCCGCACCGAGCGGCATTGGGTGTCGAAGTCACGACCGGGACTTGCCAATCATGCCATGGCCGAGATCGCCTATGAAGCGCTGTCGACGGTCGGGCCGCCGCGCTGGGACGAAGACGCCAAGGCAGTCGCGCGCGAAATACAGGTCAATGCCGGGCGCATGGCGAGCGACGAGCCGTTCATCGAAGAGCTGGAGCGCCTGATCGAGCCGCAGGCGGCGGAAGCGATCCTGCGCCGCGACCTGCCGCCCTCGCAGGTCAATTCGACCTCCGACGATTACACCGACATGAGCTGGCACACGCCGACGGCGCGCTTCTATGTCGCCCGCCCGGCACTGCGTTCGGAGACCGGCTATCCCTATCCAGCCTGGGTGATGAATGCGCTGGGCGGTATTTCGGCCACGATCGACCCGATGGTGGCCTGCGCCTCCCGCACGATCGCGCTTGCCGCCCTTCGCCTGCTGGAAGACCAGACTGCCCGCGAAGCGGCGATGGACGAGTTCGTTACCCGCACCGGCGGCGGCATCGGCGGTTCGAACTGGATCGCACCGCTTTGCGACTACGAGCCGCCGATCGGGTTTCGCTGGCCAGAATATGTCACCACCCCGCGTGGACGCGACTGGTGGATACCGAGCAATCAGACACCCCCAAGTCACCTCACGAGGAGCATCCCATGACCGTTCATGACCGCATTGTCGCCGAGCCGTTTTCGCTGCAGCGCCGCAACCCCGCCGGCGGCACCAAGCCGCTGACCGCCTGGGGTTTTGCCAACGAGACCGACGTGCTGACCGACGTCCTGCTCGGCTCGCCCAATTTCCTGCGTCATCTGTCGACCAGCTCGCTGTCGCGCAAGCACCTGCGCGAGGCGCCCTGCAACGTGCAGATCGCGCAGGCACAGCACAAGGACCTGGTCGCCGCCTACGAGCATTTCGGCGTCAACATCCACTGGCACGAGCCGACGCCCGAGCTGCCGATGCAGGTCTATTCCCGCGATTCCAGCGTCATGACGCCCTACGGCGCCTTCATCACCGCCATGGCCAACTGGTGGCGGCGCGGCGAGAACTATGCCGCGATCCGCACCTACGAAAAACTCGGCATCCCGATCTACGACATGGTCACGGCTGGTACCTTCGAGGGCGGCGACTTCAACGTCATCGAGGACGGCGTCGTGCTGATAGGCTGCGGCGGCGCGCGCACGCAGGAGGAAGGTGCGCGCCAGGTGCAGGCCTGGTTCGACAAGGAAGGCTGGGAAACCCGCATCGCTTTCATCGACGAATATTACGTCCATATCGACCTGATGGTGGTGCCGATCGCCGAAAAACTGACCGCCGTCTGCCTTGCCTGCACCGAGCCCGGCATTGTCGACTGGCTGAAGGGCAAAGGCCACGAGATCATCGACGTGCCGTTCCAGGACACGATGGCGCTCGGCTGCAACTTCATGTCGCTGGGCAAGGACCGCGTGATCGCGCCGACCTCCAGCCAGTCGCTGATCGGCCAGCTCAAGGCCCGCGGTTTCGAGGTCGCGGCCGTCGACATGAGCGAGATTTCGAAGACCGGCGGCGGCATCCACTGCATGGCGCAGGCGCTGAAGCGCGAACCGGCCTGAGCCGGCTCGCCCCTCAGCAACAAACCCGATACTGTGTCTTCGCTGCCCTTGTGAGTGCTGGAAAAATGGAGGAATAGTCTTGCGGAATGCATCGCCCTGAAATTGCCGGTTTGCGGTACTCAGGTCGTGCAATTGCTAGCCGGATTCCGAATGGCCAGTCCCGAACCGCGCAAGAGAAGAGGTCCGATCGCCGCCCGGCTGCTGGCGCTCGACGCGTGGATCGATTCCTCGCTCTACGAGATCGGCTTCAAGGCGCGCCAGTTCTGGGAATCGGCGACGATCTTCTCGCGGCGCTTCCGCGTCAACGGCTGGCGCCGTGGCATCATCGAAGTGTTGAGCGAAGGTTTTACGCTCGGCGCCGGCGGCATCGTGGTGATGCTGGCGCTGGCCATTCCGGCTTTCCAGGATACGGCCGGCGACTGGCGCGCCCAGGGCGACTTCGCCGTCACCTTCCTCGACCGCTATGGCAACGAGATCGGCCAGCGCGGCATCATCCAGCGCGATTCCGTGCCGGTCGACGAGATGCCCGATCACGTCATCAAGGCGGTGCTTGCTACCGAGGATCGCCGCTTCTTCGATCACTACGGCATCGATGTGCTCGGCCTTTCCCGCGCCATCTTCGAGAATGTGCGGGCCAATTCCGTCGTTCAGGGCGGCTCGAGCATAACCCAGCAGCTGGCCAAGAACCTGTTCCTCACCAATGAGCGCACGCTGGAGCGCAAGATCAAGGAAGCCTTCCTGTCGCTGTGGCTCGAGGCCAATCTGTCGAAGAAGGAAATCCTGCAGCTCTATCTCGATCGAGCCTACATGGGGGGCGGTACGTTCGGCATCGAGGCGGCCGCCGATTTCTATTTCGGCAAGAGCGTCAAGGATCTGAACCTCGCCGAGGCGGCGATGCTGGCCGGGCTGTTCAAGGCGCCGACCAAATATGCGCCGCACATCAACCTGCCGGCAGCGCGCGCACGCGCCAATGTGGTGCTGTCCAACCTTGTCGATTCCGGCTTCATGACCGAGGGCCAGGTTCTGCAGGCAAGACTGCATCCGGCCGACGTCGTCGACCGCGGCGAGCAGAAAAGTCCGGACTATTACCTCGACTGGGCATTCGACGAGGTCAAGAAGATCGCCAAACCGGGCCAGCACTCGCTTGTTGCCCACACCACCTTCGACGCGAACATCCAGAAGGCAGCGGAAGAATCGGTGGAGTTCCACCTGCGCCAGTTCGGCAAGGAGTACAACGTCACCGAAGGTGCCGTCGTCGTCATCGAGACCAACGGCGCCGTGCGCGCCATCGTCGGCGGCCGCGACTATGGCGCCAGCCAGTTCAACCGCGCCACCAAGGCGCTGCGCCAGACCGGCTCGTCATTCAAACCCTATGTCTATGCAACGGCGATGGAACACGGCTTCACGCCCAACTCCATCATCTCCGGCGGCCCGATCAGCTGGGGGTCCTGGTCGCCGCACAATTACAGCGGCGGATCGGCGGGCAATGTAACTCTGATCATGGCTATGGCCAAATCGATCAACACCGTGCCGGTTCGGCTGGCCAAGGATCACCTTGGCATCGGGCCGATCAAGGCCATGGCCGAGGCGATGGGCGTGGAATCGCCGCTCGAAGCGCACAAGACGATGGTGCTGGGCACCTCGGGCATGACGGTGATGGACCAGGCGACGGGCTACAGCGTGTTCGCCGACAACGGTTTCGTCGGCTTCCGGCACGGCATCAGCCAACTCGTCACCCGCACCGGCGAGGTGGTTTATGATTTCGCCAAGGATGCGCCGCCGCCACACCGGGTGTTGTCGGAGCAGGCGCTGAAATCGATGAACACCATGCTGGCGGCAGTACCGGTGATGGGCACGGCGCGGCGGGCCCAACTTCCCAACATCGTCGTCGCCGGCAAGACGGGCACGACGCAATCCTACCGCGACGCCTGGTTTGTCGGCTTCACCGGCAACTACACGGCGGCAGTATGGATGGGCAATGACGATTTCACGCCGACCAAGAACATGACCGGCGGCTCGCTGCCTGCGATGGTATGGCAGCGCCTGATGGTCTATGCGCACCAGAACATCGACCTCAAGCCGATCCCGGGCATCGACAAGCCCTTCGTCGACGAGGAGATCGCTGCCAAGGCCGAGGAAGCACAGAAGAAGAGCGACGCGCAGGCGGTGGCCGATGCAGCCGCCGAACGGCCGCCGGTGCTGTCCAGCCGCACGACGCAGACGCTGCGGGACATGACCAGCCTGTTCCAGTCGGCGCCCGTCCTCAATACGCCTCAACCGCCGGAGACGCTGTCGGCGCTGTGATGGCGCGCCTGGAACACCCCTCATCCGACCGAGCTTCGCTCGGCCACCGTCTCCCGCAGGGGGAGAAGGAAGAGGCGGCTGCAATTCTACATCGGCCCGCTTGCCACAAGGCCCTGCGCCGCGATATCCCCGAGCGGCAACTCTTCGGTGTCCCCGGCCCTTCATGCTCAAAACTGCCTTCCTGACGTTGCTTTCGCTTGCCATAGCCATCATCGGCGGTGGCGGCAGCGTCTGGTATGCGCTGAAAGTCCAGGATGGCGTCGGCGCCATCCGGATCGGTCAATGGACAGCCTTTCCCGATATCGGCACGCCGTCCGCCGATCCTTATTCCAAGGCTCGCGTGGCGCGCGAGGGCGTGCTTGCACTCGGCCGTGCCGAGGGGCTGTCCTTCGTCGCCGAGCGAGACACGGGCGGCGCCGAGCTCAAGCGCGAATGCACCTACACCATCGAGGGCGGATTTCCGACGGCGCGGTTCTGGACGCTCTACGCCGCCGACCAGTCGCTCAGCGTGGTCGAGACCGGCAAATCCCGGCTGGCGGCGCTGCAATCCTACGGGGTGGTGCGCCAGCCCGACAATTCGGTGATCATTTCCGCCGGCCATCACCCGATGCCCGGCAATTGGCTGCTGACAGACGGCTTCGGCAGGATGTATTTCGTGCTGACCTTCTACGACACGCCAATCGCCAGCAGCACGGGCCTGTCGGACGTCTCGCTGCCGCGGATCGTCAAGGTCGGCTGCAATGCGTAGTTTTTACGCTGCGACGCGCGGACTTCTGCATGCCGTCCTGCTCGGCTTGCTCGGTGCCGGCATCGTGCACATCGCCGTGCTGCTGCTGGTGCCTGAGTTTTCCGAGCGCGATGCCTGGTCGCGGCTGTCAATGGCGTCGGACCTCTACAAGATGACGCGGCTCGATGCCGAGGCCGGTGGCGCGCCCGTGGTGAAATCCGTCGATCCGCTGTTTTATGCGACGGCCTGCCGGTTCGACCTGGGCGAAGGTTTGGTCCGCGTCAAGGCACCTGGACATGTCCCGTTCTGGTCGGTGTCGGTCTATGACCGCAGCGGCCACAACATCTATTCCTTCAACGACCACACAGCGACCGGCGGCGTTCTGGATGCCGTGGTGCTGACCCCGGCGCAGATGATCGACGTGCGCAAGGACCTTCCAGAGGATCTTCAGGGGGCGATCTTCGTCGAAGCGCCGATCGAGGAAGGCATCTTCGTCATCCGTGCCTTCGTCCCCGATGACAGCTGGAAGCCGATCGTGTCGCGCTTCTTCGAACAGAGTTCCTGTGAGTTGCAGGACTTCTAGAGCGTGTCGCGTCTGAACGGATTCAGACGACCCGCTTTAGGTCTTTGTTTTCATGCATGTCGTTCTCCAAAACCGAGGTCACTTTTGGGCGACATGCACTAGACATGATCCCGGACCAAAGGTCCGTGGCCGCCGAAACTCAGTGGTGCGGGACCGGCTTCGTCCCTGGCGACCCCGTCTTGTCGGGATCGACCGGCCGCACTTCGCCGGCATGCGACCGCTCATAGCGGATGCCGGGAAAGATGATCACCGCCGCCGGCATTTCGGCGGTTTGCTTTGCTCTGGTGTTTGGTGCCGTACGCGGCACGAAAGACAGTACCATGCCCATGGTTCGCGCATTCCTCTCGGTTTCCCCGGAGCACAACGCAACGCCTCCAAATGTCATTAAGGCCGGCAGAGGGTTAACGGAACGCTAACGGATCGTCGCTAACTTGATCTTTGTTCTTGGCGCTCGCAAAACCGGCACAGTCCCGGTCGAGCGCGCCAAGCTTGTGACGAGTACGGGCGTATCCTTCGTGTCATCTTCGGACTTCAGGCAAATCGCGGTAAGAAAAGACTCGGGAAAGGCCGAAAGGCTGTTCCGCGCCGCAGTGTCGGCGTTCTGCTCGCTCACCCGCCCTTCACGCCGCGAGATCGGCCAACTCGAAGACCTGACGCTGCCGCTGTTCAATGACGTGTCCGTCGAATCCCGCCGTTACGTGGCAGCCGCCCTTTCCGAATGCGAATACGCACCCGCCGCCCTGGTGCGCCGTCTTTGCGAGGAACCGGTCGACATTGCCGCGCCGCTGCTCATCCGCTCACGCGCCGTCAGCGACATCGATCTCATCGCCCTGATCGGGCGGCATGGCCTGCCGCATGCGCGTGCCATCGCGCGCCGCAAGGGCTTGAACTCGACCATTGCTGACCTGATCAGGGCCCTCGAGAGGCCAACCCTGGTGCGCGCGCCGGACCCGGATGCGAACGCCGCCGCGGCAGACAAGATCGCGCCAGCGAGCGCGGATACCGCCTCCGGCGAGCCAGCCCGGGAACAGACACTCGGCATCGCGGCCGAGAATGCACGGCGCAGGCTGCGCTCGATGATGCGCACCGGCGACGAGAAGACAGCGAGGACCGCCGACCCTTTCAAGGGCGCCGACACCTATATGAAATTGCGCGAGACAGCGCTGACGGGAAACGCCGCGTTCTTCCAGACCGCTCTCGCCGATGCACTCGACATCGATTTCGAGATCGCGCGATCGCTCACCGCCAACCAGAATTATGCCTCGCTGCTTGTCGCCTTGCGCTCGCTCGACCTCAGCGAAGACAGGGCCTTCCTGGTCACGGTTGCCGTCTATCCCAGCCAGTTCCCGCACCCGCAGGCTATCCGGACTTTCCTCGACCGCTACCGGCTGCTGCATCGCGAGGCGGCCCAGGACAAGATGCGGTCGTGGAGAGCGGAAATCCTTTCAAGGGTGGTTCGCGGCGCAGCACCTGCCAACAGCGATACACGCACCGCTTCGAACAGCGACGATGCGGCGGCTTCGTCCGGCCTCAGGGCGTCTTCACGGAAATAAGCTCCTCGACGGGCACGGCACCGGCCTCGATTTCGACCACCCAGATGTCGGGATCGAATTTTTTCTCCCGTTCCAGCCTGGCTTCGAGCACCGCGGGATCGTCACCAGCTCCGAGCAGAGTGAAAAACCGGTCGTCGGGCTTGGCCGAATCATAGCTTGTCTGCGGCGCCGGCCCGAACAGGGCAACCTCACCCAGCCTGCCCCGCGCCAGCACGAACACAGCGCCGGCCTCGGTCGCGCCACGCTTGACCACGGCGGCAAATCCACCGGCGCCGAAAATCCGGCGCAACAGGGCCGAAACCCACAGATCCGATGTGACGCGCATGAGAGAGCTCCCGAAACTGCCGGTTCTCTATCGATATTTCCGCCGCTCGGCGAGCCGTCGTTTCGGCCGTCAGTTGGTCAGGCCGATCTCGCGCATCTTGACGTAGACGATCTCATCGGGCTCGCCGGTCTGCGGCAGCCCGAACAGCGACTGGAATTCCTTGATCGCCGCCTTCGTGCGCGCGCCGACGACACCATCCAGCTGCATGTCGTCATTGCCGAACGCCTTGAGCCCGGCCTGGATCTTGACGATGCGGGCATCGGGCGCTTGCGTCGCGGCATCCGCCTGCCCGGAATTTGTCTGTCCCGAACCTGTCTGCAAAGACACCGGAACGGCGGCCGGCATATCCGGGCGCGGCTGCGGCCTGGGCACGACGGAAGCTGTCTTCGGCGTCGCGCCCAGTTGATCGAGCAGAAGCGCGTCGATCTCGCCGGACGCACTGAGCCCGACCTTCTGCTGATAGTCCTGGATGGCCTTGCGGGTGTTGGGTCCGGAAATGCCGTCGACCGTCCCGGAATAGAAATCGAGATCCTTCAATATGCCTTGCACCTGCTCGACCACCGGATCGCCCTTGATCGGTGCCGGCGCGCCGGATGGCCGCACGATGTTGAATGTCGTCTCCGGTTCGTCGGGCGTCGCGTGCGGAAAGCCCGCAATGCTGCGGGTCGCAAAAAATGCGCCGGCATGCGGGAAAGGTTGGTACCACAAGGCATTTGCGGAGACATAGAACAGCGTCACCAGGAACGCCGTCGAGCCGCCCACCAGGACAGGATTGCGCGAGATCATGCCGCCGACGGCGACAGCGCCGTCCTGAAAGGCATTGCTGCGGCGCTTGACCGCCTTAGCCGGTTTTCCGGAGCGAGCCATCTCTGTCCCCTTTCGCCATCGCCACAGGCATGGTCAGCACGCCGGCTTTCTCCGCCTGATGTCCCTTCGGTCCGTTCACCGGCAGGCTGATGGTCACCGTGGTGCCCTCGCCTGGCATGCTTTCGATGGACATCGTGCCCTCGTGCAGCGCCACCAGGCCCTTGACCAGTGAAAGGCCAAGACCAGTCCCCTCGAAACGGCGCGTATAGTCGTTCTGGATCTGCATGAAGGGCTTGCCGAGATTGGCGAAATCCTCCTCGGCGATGCCGATGCCGGTGTCCCTGACCCAGAAATGCAGGCGCGAACCGATCCGCTTGGCGCCGACGACGACGTTGCCGCCGTCGGGAGTGAACTTGATCGCGTTGGAGACCAGGTTGATGAGCATCTGCTGCACGGCGCGCTGATCGGCATTGATGTCGCCGGCGTCCGGCGCGATCTGCGCCTGCAGATCGATGTTCTTGGCCTGCGCCTGCAGTTGCATCATCGACTGGCACATGTCGACCGCTTCCGCGAACCGGAAAGGCTCGGGTTCGGTCGCATAGACGCCCGATTCAATCCTGGACACGTCGAGTATCGAGGTTACGACGGCGAGCAGATGCTGGCCCGAATCCCGTACCAAGCCGACATATTCTTTCTGGCGCGGATCCTTGAAGGCGCCGAACATCTCATGCAGCAGCATATCCGAGAAGCCGATAATGGCATTTAACGGCGTGCGCAGTTCGTGGCTGACCACCGCCAGGAAGCGTCCCTTCGCCACCTCGGCGGACGCGGCCGCCTCATTGGCTGCCGCCAGATCCTCGCGCAACCGGGCGATCTCGTCATTCTGCCTCAGGACGAACGTAAAGACATCACCCTGTTCCTCACCACGCACGAGATCAAGCGAGAACGGCCGGTAATTGTCGGCCGTCAGGCCATTGCCATTCTGAGGCAGCCGGATGCGCAATTCGAGCCGGCGCGACAGTGCGCCGTCGCGCATGTCGGCCATTGCGCTGAGATAGGAAACGCGATCCGACAGATGGACGCGATCGAAGAGGCCGTTTCCGGACAGCAGTTCGGGCGGCAGTTTCAAAAGCGTGCGCGCTTTTGGCGACGCGTCCAGGACCTCGCCATGACGGGCGACGCGCAAGACCACCGCATCGATGGTGTCTTCGAGCCGGTCGGCAGTGTCGAGCACATCAGCCGCATCGGCCGTGTTTTGAAATGCCGATGCGCGCGGGATCAGTGTGAGCGTCCAGGCCAACGGCACCAACCAGTGCCACGCCGCGATCTGCGCTCCTGCGAACGGGAATACGGTTCCAGCCAAAGGCTGAGCCAAGATGGCTACAGCGGCCGACACGGCTCCCCACAGTGCCGCGCGCCGCGAAGCGCCGATCCACCAGGCTTCAAAAGGCAGCGCCACGACAAGCATGGCGACAGGCGAACTCAGCCCGCCCGCGGCGGCAATGAGACTGCCGAGAGAAATGCCGGCCAGCACCAGGGCGACCCAACTCGCTATCGCCATCTTGCCGGTCGCCGCCACCAGCAAGGCGACGAACCAGCACAGGCCAAAGGCGGCGAAAATGGCGGCCATGGTGACGGCGACGCCCATGCCTGAAGTAACCAGCGTGACCGCGGCACCGGCGACAAAGAAAGGAGCGGCGAGCATGACGCCGATAAAGCGGCGCTGGCGCTCGCGGTCGCTCCGCCCAAGGATGGACGGATGGACCATACGTTCGCAACCGGCCGAAATCGCGCCAGGCAATTCAACGTATCTGGCCTTGATTGAACTCAACTCAACGCACTCGCACTTGTCGTGGACAGCTCTGCTATGCAGATGGTTCTGGTTGGCTTTGAAACTCGCATCCAGCGTTTAAGGAATGGATAAGGCAGGGCCGACCAGGGCCCGGCCTGCGGCAAATATCGGGATGCCGGCGGCCGAAAGCACGGACAAATGCAGCCATAGTAAACGGAGAGTTATCCGCCGACGGCACCCATCGGCCGGGCGCACTCGGCACCTGGACGTCCCTATTTCAAGAAAAACGCAGGGAAATCATGGGGATATATGGTTATTTGTTGTTAAGGAAAATTACTCGGATTTGAGACAAATCGATTGCAGAACGGTTCGTTTCGAATTTGCCTAAAATTTGAGGAAAATTCTCTCTTTGCCCGCAAGCCGTCCTTTGCGCCTGTGTGCCAAAATCCTGCCTACAAAAGAGGTCATGCCATATGGATGCATGATCCGGTCACGACGAGAGGGCAAGGGCATGGTCTTCCTCATAAGAATGGCTTTCTGGTTTTCGCTGGTGCTGCTGGCGCTGCCATTGAGTGTCGGCCCCGATGAAGCGGGGCATGAAAGCGTCGGACCGATCCAGGCCTTGTTTGCGGCACGCGAAGCGGTTGGCGATATCGCCGGCATTTGCGAACGCAAACCCGATGTCTGCGAGACCGGCAAGTCGGCGATGCACACCATTACCGCCCGCGCCAAAGAGACCGCCAAGATCGCGGCAGCGATGATGGACGACAAGTCCGCCGCCGGCCCCGACACGTCGACGATGACCGGCAGCGTGCCCGAAGGAATCGTCTTGCCCGAGACCGTCAACCTGCCGCCTCAGAATTAAGCCGTTTCGACGGCGCACCGCGGGCTGTCTGCCCTCTCGACGCCCGCGGTGTCCTTGTTTTTTCCGTGACGCGGAGCCGCCGCGTGACTATATCCCAGACATGACCACGACGATCCAGACGATCCGCGACGACTTCTCGTTCCTCGAGGAATGGGAAGACCGCTATCGCTATGTCATCGAACTCGGCGAGGCGTTGCCGCCGTTTCCGGACGAGCAGCGCAGCCCCGCCAACAAGGTGCCGGGATGCGTCAGCCAAGTCTGGCTGACCACTGAACGCGGAGCTGGAGCCGATCCTGTCATCACCTTCACCGGCGATTCGGACGCTCATATCGTGCGTGGGCTGGTCGCGATCATGCTGGCGCTGTTTTCCGGCAGGACCGCCAGCGAAATCCAGAAGACCGATGCGGAAGCGACATTGAAAGAACTCGGCCTCGACGAACATCTGTCGCCGCAGCGCGCCAACGGCCTTCGCTCGATGGTCAAGCGCATCAAGCGCGACGCCGAGGCAGCGCTCAAGCAGACCGCCTGACGCTTCCCGACCCGATCCGCGCGTCGCGGCTCGCAAAAATCAAACGGCGCCCGAAGGCGCCGTTGATGTCGATCCGATCTGGCTGGCAGCAATTACCGCGCTTTGCGCTTGCGGCCGAGACCCATCTTCTTGGCGAGTTGGGACCGGGCAGCTGCATAGTTGGGTGCAACCATCGGATAGGTCGGGTCGAGGTTCCACTTTTCGCGATACTGGTCCGGCGTCAGGTCATAGTGGGTCATCAGGTGGCGCTTCAGCGACTTGAACTTCTTGCCGTCTTCAAGGCAGACGATGTAGTCGTCATGAACCGACCGCTTCGGGTTGACCGCCGGCTTCTGCTTGTCGGCAGGCGGCTGTTCGGCG
This sequence comes from Mesorhizobium sp. M7A.F.Ca.US.005.03.1.1, assembly GCF_003997975.1. NCBI lineage: Bacteria > Pseudomonadati > Pseudomonadota > Alphaproteobacteria > Hyphomicrobiales > Phyllobacteriaceae > Mesorhizobium > Mesorhizobium sp. M7A.F.Ca.US.005.03.1.1. The sequence goes on along the minus strand of NZ_RZRO01000035.1, from coordinate 28,446 downwards.
GTTCCGCCCACACGCCCGAGTGCGGCATGGACATCGGATATCAGGTTCGGCAGTTCGCCGACCGGCACGGGATTGTTGCTGACATAGGCGGCCACCACATCGGCGGTCAATTCGATCAGCGCATCGCTGTTTCTGGAAGGTGTTTCGACAATATCCATGGTCTTCGGTCCCCAACAAGAGTTACATCGATCTGCGCCCTTTTTTACAAGCAGGGCATCGCACGAATTTTGTGCAGGTAGAGTTTCTACGATTCGTGTCGCGGGCACATCAATGAGCGTGCAGACCAAGTAAGTCAATTCGCCCCTCGCGCTATATTGAACGATATTGATCAAATGTTCCGCGATCAGCTTCAATCTTTCGTGCATTGTGTAATTTATCGATATTTCGCGTTCCCGTCGGCGGCGGCTGACGCAACGTCAGATCGCCGTTACATTCGTGGCAACTCACGAAACGGGTTTTAATGTTTGATCTTGCTTGGCTATCGCTCGAGAAATATTGGTTGTTCGCATTTGTCCACAAAACCACAGGTTGCCGTGGTCATATACGAGCAATCAGGCGACATGCCAGTCATCCGACCGATCGGCTGATTGCTGCCGCGTCAATCAATGCGGGATGATGTATTTGCCATAGGCCCAGCCGGTGACGAAATTGCCGTTCTGGACCGGATCATGCCAGACTTCGCACCAGCGATAGCGAATCTTTTGTGCCTGCTTCCATGCCGGCTGGTTGGCGATGTCGAGCAGGTTTATTCCGCCGGTGCATCGCCCGGTCATCTGCAGAACGGTGCCGTTCGGATATCCCGCCTGCTTTTGGGATGTGCCCGAAGGGTATTTGCGTACATTGAGCGTGTCGCCGAACGGGACATTGGCCACTTGCCAAGCCGCGAATACGGTCGCATGAGACTGGCCGGCAAAGCCCAGAGTTAGCGAAGCAACGGCGAAAGCCGCAGCAGTCCGAGACCAAATAGTCATCATCTCTCCTCCCGGCTCATCTCCTGGAGCCGACACAACCCATACGCTCCGGCTCTTGAACCTGCCCTGATCGGCGTGTTCATTTGCCATTCAAGATATTTCTCCATTCGAGATGGCCCTTCAAGATACTGGCCCATTGAAGATACTGGCAAAGCGAGACGCAATGACCAAGACATCCATATTTCCGATCGTCAGCCCGCCAACGCCCGAGAAGCGGCCGGTTTCCGACACGCATCACGGCATCACGCGAACCGACGACTATGCCTGGCTACGGGCCGATAACTGGCAGGAGATGTTCCGCGACCCGTCATTGCTCGATGCGGGGATCCGCGCAGAACTCGAGGCGGAGAATGCCTACCAGTCGAAGCTGATGGCCGACACGGTCGAACTGCAAAAGCAGCTTTTCAAGGAGATGAAGGGCCGTATCAAGGAAGACGATTCTTCCGTGCCGATGAAGGATGGGCCCTATGCCTACGGCTCGTCCTTTAAACTTGGTGGCGAGCAGCCGCGCTATTTCCGCATGTCGCGCGACGGCGGCGCCGAGCATATCCTGCTCGATGGCGACGCGGAGGCCGCGGGCAAGGCCTATTTCCGTCTTGGCGGTGTCGACCATTCGGCCGACCACGCCAAGCTGCTATGGGCATTCGACGACAAGGGCTCCGAATTCTACACGCTTCGCGTGCGTGACCTTGCCGATGGCAAAGAGCTTGCCGACCAGATCCCCGACACCGGCGGTTCAGGCGTCTGGAACGCAGGCAATGACGGCTTCTTCTACACGCGTCTCGATCCCAACCATCGCCCGTCCAAGGTACTGTTCCATGCGCTGGGCGACAGCCCGGACAGCGACCGGTTGATCTATGAGGAAACCGATCCCGGCTTCTTCATGAATGTCGACGGCACCCGCAACAACGAATGGATCATGATCGGCATCAACGATCACGAGACTTCGGAATACCGCCTGATGCGCGCCGACGATCCGTTTGCCGAACCGAAACTGGTGTCGCCGCGCGAGGTTGGCCTTCAATACGAGCTGGAAGAAGGCGGCGATATCTTCTTCATCCTGACCAATGCCGACGGCGCCAAGGACTTCAAGATCATGACGGCGCCGGCGAGCGATCCCGTGCGCGCCAACTGGCAGGAACTGGTGCCGCACGAGCCCGGCCGGCTGATCCTGTCGGTGATCGGCTTCAGGGACCACATGGTCCGGCTCGAACGCAAGGAAGGCCTGCCGCGCATTGTGGTGCGCGACCGTATCAGCGGCGAGGAGCATCTTCTGTCCCTCGACGAGGAGGCCTTCTCGCTCGGCCTGTCGGGTTCCTATGAGTACGACACCGAGATCATGCGCTTTTCCTACTCGTCGATGACGACGCCCGCGCAGGTGTTCGACTATAACATGCGCACCCGCGAGCGGGTGCTGCTGAAGACCCAGGAAGTGCCGTCCGGCCATGATGCGGACCATTATGTCACGCGGCGGCTGATGGCGCCGGCCAGCGATGGCGAACTGGTGCCGATCTCGCTTTTGCATCATCGCGACACGCCGCTGGACGGATCCGCACCTTGCCTGCTTTACGGCTACGGCTCCTATGGCATCACCGTGCCGGCCGCCTTCAACACCAACTGGTTCTCGCTGGTCGACCGCGGCTTTGTCTTCGCCATTGCTCACGTTCGCGGCGGCAAGGACAAGGGCTATGGCTGGTACGATGACGGCAAGCGGGAGAACAAGATGAACACGTTCACCGATTTCATCGCCGTCGCGCGCCATCTGGTCACGGAGCGTTACACGGCGCATGACCGTATCGTCGCGCAAGGCGGTTCGGCCGGCGGCATGCTGATGGGTGCCGTCGCCAACATGGCGCCGGATTGTTTTGGCGGCATCGTCGCCGAGGTTCCCTTCGTCGATGTGCTCACCACCATGCTCGATGCGACCCTGCCACTGACGCCGCCGGAATGGCCCGAATGGGGCAACCCGATCGCGTCCGCCGACGACTATCGGACGATCGCTGCCTATTCGCCCTACGACAATGTCTCTGATCACGACTATCCGCCGATCCTGGCGCTGGCCGGTCTCACCGATCCGCGCGTCACCTATTGGGAACCGGCCAAATGGGTGGCCCGGCTGCGCGACCGCAAGAGCGGAGACAATCCGGTTCTGTTCAAGATCAACATGGATTCCGGTCATGCAGGCGCTTCCGGCCGGTTTTCGCGGCTGGAAGAGATCGCCTACACCTATTCCTTCGCGCTGAAAGTGATGGGCAAGGCGCAGCTTACGGGAGCAACCAACCAATGATCGACCTGACCACCCTGATCGCCTACATCGCGGTCGTGCTCGGCTTCGTCTTCATTCCAGGCCCCGCCACCCTGCTGACGATCGCCCGGGCAACGAGTTCCGGAACCAAGGTCGGGATCGCGACGGGCGCCGGGATCGCTGCCGGCGACGTCTTTCATACCGTCATGGCCATGATCGGCATCTCGGCGATCATCGCCGCGTCGGCGACGCTGTTCAGCGTCATCAAGTACATCGGCGCGGCCTACCTGGTTTATCTCGGCATTCGCGCGATCATCGAGAAAACACCGGCCAACCCGGCGGCCGGTGCGCTCGCGATCTCCGCCGGCAAGGCGTTTCGACAGGCTGTCCTGACCGAAGTGCTCAACCCCAAGACCGCTCTGTTCTTCCTCGCTTTTCTGCCTCAGTTCGTGCGGCCTGAAAACGGATCGGTGATGCTTCAGATGACCGCGTTGGGGGTCATCTTCGTCATACTGGGCCTTTTCAGCACGGTCGTCTTTGCCGTGAGCGCTGGCCGGCTCGGCACGTTCCTGCGCCGAAATCCGTCGGTGTTACGATTGCAGGGCAAAGTTGTCGGCGGCATCTACTGCGCTCTGGGCGTCCGTCTGGCGCTGCAGCAACGCTGACTCTGGACGATGATCGATGCACCCTTGCCAGAGGGCTGGGTGTCAGGACTTTTTGAAGCTCCCGTCGCTCATTTTCACTCGCAATTGCGACGACCGCGCGCTACCCAGTGCGCGGCTTTTCCGGCCTGACAGCCTCCAATCGCGTAAAGGTTCATTATGCTGCTCGTCGACGTCTATCTCGACAAATCACCCATCCAGGGAATCGGCGTCTTTGCCAAGAACCACATTCCTCGCGGTACTCTGATCTGGAAGTTAGACCCAAGGTTCGATCGGCTCATCGAGGTCGAGACTTATGAGCGGGCGGCCGGCCCGGTGAAGAGCTATCTCGACCGCTACTCCTATCCTGACCGCCGCGATCCGAACTACATCGTCTTCGAAGCCGACGACGCGCGCTACATGAACCATGCCGACGAGCCTAATTGCGACGTCTCCTCACCCGAGGAGAGTTTTGCGCTGCGCGACATCGCGCCTGGCGAAGAGTTGACCTGCAACTACAACCATTTCTTCGAAACGGGCTTCGATTTTCTCGGTGACCGCCACCTGTCATCCGCAGACTCGATCTAGACTAGTTCGCCCTCTTGCGGGCCGGATAGCCGTTTGGATGCGCGGGTATCGCCTTGAGATAGGCGGCGATGGCAGCACGGTCCTGCGGCGCCAACTCGGCCATGTTTCGCTGCACGTCGACCATGGCGCCGCCGACGGAATCAAAATCGGGCGTGAAGCCGGTTTCGAGGTAGTTGACGATGTCGGCTTCCGACCAATCGCCTATACCGCCCTCGCCCGATGTGATGTTCGGCACGACGCCGCTGCCTTCGGCAGCCACCGCACCGGCCAGCCACACGTTCTTTTTCGTACCACCTGCAAGGTCGCGCGGCGTATGGCATTCGCCGCAATGGCCCGGCCCCTCGACCAGATAGCGGCCGGCCATGACCGGATCGGGCGTGCCAGCGGGAAATGGAACGACCGGCTGGTCGCTAAGATAGAGCAATTTCCACAGGCCAATGCCGCGACGAATGTTGAAGGGAAAACCGAGCGAATTTGCAGGCGCCTTGCCGGCGACGGCCGGCAGCGTCTTGAGAAAGGCATAGAGATCGCCAATGTCGGCCGGATTCATGCGCGCGTAGGACGCATAGGGAAACGCCGGATAGAAGTGTCGGCCCGAAGGCGACACGCCCTTCAGCATGGCATTGGCGAGGTCCTCGACCGACCATGCGCCGATGCCGTCCTTGGCGTCTTGCGAAATGTTGGGCGGCACGAAGGTTCCGAACGGCGTCTTGAGCTCGAGACCGCCCACGAGTTGAAGCCGCGCATCGCCCTGTGAGCCCGGCTTTGCATGGCAGGATGTACAACCGCCGGCATAAAAAATGCGCTTGCCCCTGGCTGCGTCGCCAGGACCGAGCTTGGCCAGGGTCTCCCTGTCGAGCCTCACCGGCGCCGACCCGGCCCACCCGGCAACCGCGCCGACGCCGCCGAGGATGACGATGGCGCCGACGAGTTTCTTTAGCCAGGGCATCGCCCGCTATCAGCCTTTTTTCACCCGGTAGGTCTGGTGGCAGGTGCCGCAATCGGAGCCGATGGCGCCGAATTGCGCCTTCAACGCATCGACGTCGGCAGGAGCGGCAGCGGCCGCTGCCTTGACGTCGGCGACATATTTGGCGTTGGTGGCCTTGAAGCCGGCCATGTCTTCCCAGATCTTCGGCGACGCAGTGGTATCGCCGCCCGTGTCGCTGCCCGCCGGAAACAGCGCGTCTACGTCGACTTTCTCGGCATTCGCATGCAGCGCCTGCAGCGCCGTCAGCACCGCGGCGGCATCAAACGGCTCCTCGCCCTTGACCACTTTCGACAGGCCGCCGACGATCTTTCCACGTTCCTTCATCAGTGCCTGCCGGTCGAGGATCGGGTCGGCAAAGGCCGCCGAAGCCGCGAGTGCGAGCATAGAGATGGCGATAACAAGCTTTCTCATTCAATTGGCTCCATGATGAAGGCATTTCGGGACAGGACGTCAACGGATGCTACAGAGGGAAAATTCCCTTCCCCCTGATGATTTTTGCCGGACCTTTGCTCTTGCGGGACGCAGAAAAGAAAAGCCCCGGGTGATACCGGGGCTTCTGGAAATCGATCACTTCGCCTTTTCGTACAATTCCAGGACATGGTCCCAGTTGATCAGGCTGTCGACGAACGCCTCGAGATATTTCGGCCGGGCGTTGCGGTAGTCGATGTAGTAGGAGTGCTCCCAGACATCGACGCCGAGGATCGGCGACGCGCCATGGACGAGCGGGTTTTCGCCGTTCGGTGTCTTGGAGATCGCCAGCTTGCCATCCTTGACCGAGACCCAGGCCCAGCCGGAGCCGAACTGTGTCGTGCCAGCGGCAATGAAGTCGGCCTTGAACTTGTCGTAGCCGCCGAGATCGCTATCGACTGCCTTCTGCAAGGCGCCCGGCAGCTTGTTGCCGCCGCCGCCTTTCTTCATCCACTTCCAGAAATGGATGTGGTTGTAATGCTGGGCGGCATTGTTGAAGAGGCCGGCATTCTTGCCGAACGACTGCTTGACCACCTCTTCGACCGACAGATCGCCCAAGCCGGCCTCGGCGGCGAGTTTGTTGCCGTTATCGACATACGCCTTGTGGTGCTTGTCGTGGTGATATTCCAGCGTCTCTTTCGACATGTAAGGCTGCAAGGCCTCATAGTCGTAAGGCAGAGCGGGCAATTCAAAGGCCATGGATAGTACTCCCTCGTGGAAAAATCCGGTGTCGATACCGGAGTAAGATAGGTCTGGAATGGGTTGGGACAACTCCGGATGAAGCGTCGATCGCCTTTTTATCCGCTCAAACAGCAGAAGTCGAATGCGCCCAATCCCAATAGAGTTCGCGCGCTTTTTTGGCCACCGGCCCGGGTTGCAGATTGCGATCCTCGATGCGCGTGATCGGCACCACCTTGGAATGGTTCCCGGTCGAAAAAATTTCGTCTGCTTCGAGGAAATCGCGCACCGACAGCGTCTTTTCCGTGGTCCTGAAGCCATATTCGCCGAGCAGCGCTATCGTGCGCGAGCGGGTGATGCCGGATAGGAAGGTGCCGTTCGGCGCAGGCGTAAAGACGTGGCCATCCTTGACCAGGAAGATGTTCGAGGTTCCGGTCTCGGCGACGTTGCCCAGCATATCGAGCACCATTGCGTTGTCGAAGCCGCGCATCTTGGCTTCGAGAATGGCCCTACCGTTGTTGGGGTAAAGGCAGCCGGCCTTGGCGTTGGTCGGCATGGTTTCAATGGTCGGACGCCGGAACGGCGACACGGTCACCGAAAAGCCAGTCGCCGGAATCATCGGTGATTCATAGAGGCAAAGGCAAAAGCGCGTCGAGGCGGGATCGGCCGGCACGCCCATATAGCCGCCATGCTCGGCCCAGTACATCGGCCTGATATAGACCGCCGTCTTGCCGTCGAACTTCTTCAACCCATCCCATGTCAGCCCGACGATCTTGTCGGCGCTCATGTTCGGCTTCAGGCCGAGCGCAATCGCCGAGGAATTCACCCTGGCTGCGTGGAAGTCGAGATCCGGCGCCACGCCTTCGAACCAGCGGCCGCCGTCAAAAACGCTGGTGCCGAGCCACATGGCGTGGCTGCGCGGCCCCAGAATGGCGACGTTGCCTTCGTGCCAATCACCATCGACGAAAGTCCATGTCGTGGATTGCGCCGCAGCCGCCAGTGTCATCATCTCGTCCCGTCTCAATCGGTCTCGTGTGACAGCCATTGGAAGATGCTTTGGCGGGCGCCGTCAACCGGCATCATGGAGTTTTGTTGAGGCCAGTGCCGGGGCGCAATGCAATCAAAGCTTGCACCTTGTCGCGCCTGCCCTCAAAACTGCTGTCATGCAATACGCCGCCTATGTCTTCGACGCCTATGGCACGCTGTTCGACGTGCATGCCGCCGTGCGCCGTCATGCCGACCGGATCGGGCCGGACGGCCAATTGTTGTCCGAGATCTGGCGCGCCAAACAGCTCGAATATTCCTGGGTGCGCACGCTGATGGGCGCCTATGCCGATTTCTGGCAACTGACCGAACAGGCGCTCGATTTCGCCTTGCGCAAGGTTCCCTCGGCCGACCCCGGTCTCAAGGCGATATTGCTGGATGCCTATTGGCGGCTCGATTGCTATCCGGAAGTGCCGGCCGTGCTCAAGGCGCTCAAAGCTTCGGGAGCGAGGCTGGCGATCCTGTCCAACGGCTCGCCAGAAATGCTGCAGGCGGCGGTCAAATCCGCCGCGCTCGACCAGGTTCTGGACGATATCTATTCCGTCGATACGGTGCGGCGCTTCAAGACCGATCCGGCGGTCTACGACATGGTCGCCACCGGCTGGCGCCTCTACCCCGGCGCGGTTTCCTTCCAGTCGTCCAATCGCTGGGACATTGCAGGCGCCACCAAATTCGGCTTTCGCACGGTGTGGATCAACCGCTCCAACCAGCCCGAAGAATACCGGGACTTCCCACCGGCCCTGATCCTGCCGTCGCTCGAAGCCCTTGTGCCCGGCAGCTAAGAGACCTGTGTCTCTGGCGCCACAGTAGCAGCCTGGTCACAGCTTCGCCTTTCTTTGCCCACGTTCGGGCCAGAATCGGAACCGCCTATCGCCCCAGGTGTTGTCAGGCACCCGCGTAACTGTCGGCGAATTCACGCTTTGTTGCGATTTGAGACTTAAAGAAGGCAACCATGTCCATAACTGAAATCGAATCTTTTCGCCTGAGCCGTCGCGGCTTTCTCAATGCCGCAGCCCTGGGCGCCGCTTCGATCGCGGTTTCCGCATGCGCCACCACCGGGCCGGGTCCGGTCGAGCCGCCGCCACCAACCTATGTCGAGCCGCCTCTGGCGGACTATGTGACGATGTATGCAGCAGTCAGCGACGGCGGCTTCGATTTGCCGGCCATCCCAGTCGACAAGATCGATCCGCAATTCCTGCGTCAGATCGTTCCCGACCCGACGGGACAGAAGCCGGGAACCATAGTCGTCGATACGACCGGCCACTTCCTTTATCTGGTTCGTCCAGGCGGTCAGGCGATACGCTACGGTGTCGGCCTTGGCCGCGCCGGCTTCGAATGGTCCGGCGACGCCGTCGTTCAGTGGAAGCAGAAATGGCCAAAATGGACGCCGCCGGACGAAATGATAGCCCGCCAGCCGGAACTGAAACCCTACAGCGCCGACAATGGCGGCATGCCCGGCGGCCTGAAGAATCCGCTCGGTGCACGCGCGCTCTATCTGTTCCAGGGCAATGTCGACACGCTCTACCGTCTGCACGGCTCGCCGGAGTGGCGCTCGATCGGCAAGTCGGTGTCGTCAGGCTGCGTGCGTCTGATGAACCAGGACATTATCGACCTCTATGATCGCGTGCCCTCGAAGACGCCGGTCATCGTGACCAGCGACGCCAGCCAACCCATGGTGGCGACGGCCAACCGACAGGCGATCCCGATCGATGCCGGCGTGCCGGACGGTTCGGTGCTGCTTGGACCGGTCAAGGCGATCACGAATTCGATTTTCTGAGCTGACTAGGCAGCGGCGGCGCCCGCTGCCTCCAGTCACCGCCCGCGCGACAAGCTCCCCAGAATGCCGCGCACGATTGCCCGACCGACCGAAGAGCCGACCGAGCGCACCACCGACTTGATCGCCGCCTCTGCGACCGTCTGGCGGTTGGACGGGCGCGGTGCAGATGTGCGCCTGCCACCGGATTGCGGCGCGGGATCGTCATTGCCGAAGCCCGGAATGGTCCAGCGCGAGCCGCCGTTGCCGGCCTGCTGGGCCTGCTCTTCGGCATCCTGCGCGTCCTTGGCCTTTTTCTGCAGCATTTCGAAAGCCGATTCGCGATCGACGGCCTGATCGTACTGGCCGGCGACCGGGCTTTCCTGGATCAGCTTTTGCCGCTCAGCGGCCGTTATGGGCCCAAGCCGCGAGGATGGCGGGCGGATCAGGGTCCGCTGCACCATGGACGGAACACCCTTGGCTTCCAACGTCGAGACCAGCGCCTCGCCAGTGGCAAGCTGTGTAATGGCGGTCATGCAGTCGAAATCGGGATTTGGCCGGAACGTTTCGGCCGCCGTCCGGACTGCCTGCTGCTCGCGCGGTGTATAGGCGCGCAGCGCGTGCTGGACGCGATTGCCGAGCTGGGCCAGGACTTTTTCAGGGATATCCAAAGGGTTCTGGGTGACGAAATAGACGCCGACGCCTTTCGAGCGGATCAGTCGGACGACCTGTTCGACGCGATCGATGAGCACCTTGGGTGCTTCGTCGAACAGAAGATGGGCCTCGTCGAAGAAGAACACCAGCTTCGGCTTGTCGGGGTCGCCGACTTCCGGCAGCACCTCGAACAGCTCCGACATCAGCCATAGCAGGAAGGTCGCGTAGAGCCGCGGATTCATCATCAGCTTGTCGGCGGCAAGCACGCTGATGGCGCCGCGTCCGTCGCGGGTGGTGCGCATGATATCGGCGATACGCAGTGCCGGTTCGCCGAAGAAGTTTGCGGCCCCCTGCTGTTCGAGGACCAGCAGCGTGCGCTGAATAGCCCCGACCGATGGCTTCGTCACGTTGCCATAGCGTGAGCCGATCTCGTCGGCGCGCTCGGCGATGTTGGCGAGCAGCGCCTGCAGGTCCTTCATGTCGAGCAGCAGCAGACCTTCCTCATCCGCCAGGCGGAAGGCGATGTTCATGATGCCTTCCTGCGCCTCGGTCAGGTTCATCAGGCGCGACAGCAACAACGGCCCCATTTCCGAGACCGTGGCGCGGATCGGATGACCCTGCTCGCCGAACAAGTCCCAGAAGATAACGGGAAATTCCTGGAAGTCATACGGATCGAGCTTGACCTGTTCGGCCCGCTTGACGAGGAAATCCTGTGCCGTGCCCATCATCGCGATGCCCGACAGATCACCCTTGATGTCCGCGCAGAACACCGGCACGCCGGCGTTGGAAAATCCTTCGGCCAGGATCTGCAAGGTGACGGTCTTGCCGGTGCCGGTGGCGCCGGTCACCAGGCCGTGACGATTCCCATATCGCAGCAACAACTGCTCGGCACGCTGATAGCTGTCGTCGGGCTTTCGGCTGGCGCCGATGAAAATACTGGTCTCGTCAGCCATATGTCCGGTCTCCGCAAACTGATGTGTCTAAAGCCAGTGGCCTTGCCGCAGGTATAGTGAGGCCATTGCACAGCGACAATGCCATTCGTCCAAATCGGGGCCATTCGTCCAAATCGGGGCCATTCGTCCAAATCGGGGCCATTCGTCCAAATCCGGGCCATTCGCCCAAATCGGCCCCATTCGTTCAGATCGGGTTTTTGGAGCTTGCGGATTTTGCCGCTGTTTGGCAATCGTCGTCCACGCGGACTGACCTATATCTGATGGATCGAATCCGGTCTCTGAAAGCGCATTGCATTGCGATATCGGACCGGGGACCGTAGACTGAACCGCTCCCGGCTGGTGCGGCCGCATGAAACGAGGAGGACGGATGGGCGCCGGAGCCTTGATCCAGGACGTGGAACCCGAGAACGCCGAGCGTCAGCGATGGCTCGCCTTGGCGGAAAAGGCATTGGCAGGCGCTTCCTTCGAGGAAAAGCTGGTCTCGCACAGCGATGACAACATCCGTATCGAACCGCTCTACGACCGCAGCACCGCGGCGGAACCGATCGTGCGTACAAACCCGAAATCGCCATGGATCGTCAGCCAGCGCATCGACGATCCGGACATCGACCGTGCCAGAAGCCAAGCGCTGGAGGATGTTGCACAGGGTGCCACGGGATTGTCGCTGGTCTTCGAAGGGGCGCCCAACGCGTTCGGCTACGGCTTGCCGAGAACGGCGGAGGCGCTGGAGGCGGTGCTGGACGGCATACCGCTCAACCGCATCCAGGTTCGCATCGACGCCCATCCCTGGAGCCGCGCCGTGGCCGACTGGTTGGTCGCGTTCCTGAGCAAGCGGCGATCGGACCCGGCAAAGCTCAACCTCTCCTTCGGCATCGATCCAGCGGCGATCTTCGCGGGAACCGGTCGGTTGCGCATGTCGATCGAGGCGCTGCAGGCCTCTATGCCACAGTCGCTGGCGCACTTCTTCGCGATGGGCGTTCCGGGCGTGCTGCTGGAAGCTGACGGGCGCGTGTTCCACAATGCCGGCGCCACGGAAGCGCAGGAACTTGGCATCATGCTGGCTTCGGCTGTCTCCTATCTCAGAATGTTCGAGACGGCGCGGCAGCCGCTTGTCTATGCCGCACCCCATATCGGTTTTGCGCTCAGCGTCGACCAGGACCAGTTGCTGTCGACGGCCAAGATGCGAGCACTGCGCAGGCTATGGGCGCGGGTGCAGGAGGCTTGTTCGATCCCGACATCCACCGCCAATATCCATGCCGAGACGTCGTTTCGCATGATGACGGCGATGGATCCGGAGACCAACATCCTGCGCACCACCATTGCATGCTTTGCCGCGGCGTGCGGCGGCGCCGATTCGATCTCCATCCTGCCGCACACGATCGCGCATGGTCTGCCGGCGGGTTTTGCCCGTCGTGTTGCCCGCAACACGCAGCTGATCATGGCCAATGAAAGCCATATCGATCATGTCACCGATCCCGCCTATGGTTCCGGCGCCGTCGAGGCGTTGACCGCGGAGTTGTGCGAGTTGGCCTGGGCGGAATTGCAGACGATCGAAGCCGAGGGCGGTGTCCTGTCCAGCCTTCAGGACGGACGCATCCAGAAGCGCGTCCACGCAGCTGCGGAGCAGCGCAATGCAGCCTACCGCACAGGCCAACGGGCCATCATCGGCACCACGCTCTATCCATCGAAAGACGAACGTCCGGTCGAGACGCTGGCGGCGGAACGGCGGCCGGCCTTCACCGAAGGCGTTGCCGTCTGCGAGGCGCTGTTTCCAGTCCGCATCGACCAATCGATCGGAGCCGGCTCTTGATCCCGGACTTCGGCCAGATCGGCTGGGTCCCGCCACGCCGCGCTCCCGTCGAGGTCAAAGGCCAGCGGACCACGCCGGAAGGGCTCGTCGCCAAGCATCTGTACAATCAAAGCGACCTCAAGGGGTTGCCGCATCTCGACACCTATCCCGGCCTGCCGCCCTTCGTGCGCGGCCCCTACCCGACCATGTATGTCCAGCAGCCCTGGACGATCCGGCAATATGCCGGCTTCTCGACGGCCGAAGAATCCAACGCATTTTACCGACGCAACCTTGCCGCTGGTCAAAAGGGCCTGTCGGTCGCCTTCGATCTCGCCACGCATCGCGGCTATGACAGCGATCATCCGCGCGTTGCCGGCGATGTCGGCATGGCTGGCGTCGCCATCGATTCCATTCTCGACATGCGGCAGCTCTTCGACGGCATTCCGCTCGGCGAGATGACGGTATCGATGACGATGAACGGCGCGGTGCTGCCGATCATGGCGCTCTACATTGTCGCGGCGGAAGAACAGGGCGTTGCGCAGAAAGATCTCGCCGGCACCATTCAGAACGACATTCTGAAGGAGTTCATGGTCCGCAACACCTACATCTATCCACCAAAGCCCTCGATGCGGATCGTGTCGGACATCTTCTCGTACACATCGAAGAACATGCCGAAGTTCAATTCGATATCGATCTCCGGCTATCACATGCAGGAGGCCGGCGCGACGGCCGACCTTGAACTCGCCTATACGATCGCCGATGGCATCGAGTATGCTCGCGCCGGCGTCGCGGCCGGCCTCGACATCGACCGCTTCGCGCCGCGCCTGTCCTTCTTCTGGGCCATCGGCATGAATTTCTTCATGGAAGTCGCCAAGCTGCGGGCCGCGCGCCTGTTGTGGGCGACCCTGATGCAGAAGAATTTTTCGCCCAAGGACGAGCGCTCGTTGTCGCTGCGCACCCATTGCCAGACTTCTGGCTGGTCGCTGACGGCGCAGGATCCCTACAACAACATTGTCCGCACCATGATCGAGGCAATGGCTGCAACGCAGGGCCACACCCAATCGCTGCACACCAATTCCTTCGACGAGGCGATGGCGCTGCCGACCGACCATTCGGCGCGGATCGCCCGCAACACCCAGCTCATCCTGCAAAAGGAATCCGGCACCACGCGCATCATCGACCCGTGGGGCGGTTCGGCCTATCTTGAACGGCTGACGCATGATCTGGCGGCGCGCGCGCTTGCCCATATCGAGGAGGTCGAGGCGCTCGGCGGCATGGCGGCGGCGACCGAACAGGGCATTCCCAAGCTGCGCATCGAGGAAGCTGCCGCGCGCACGCAGGCGCGGATCGATTCCGGCGAGCAGATGCTGGTCGGCGTCAACGCCCATCGGCCCGAGACCGACATCGAGGTCGACGTGCTGAAGATCGACAATGCCGAGGTCAGGGCCCGGCAATTGTCGAAGCTGCAACGGCTGAAGGGCACGCGCGACGTCGCCGCCGTCGAAAGCGCACTCGATGCGCTGACCCGTGCCGCGCAAGGCAATGAAAACCTGCTGGAATTCGCCATCCGAGCCGCGCGCGCCAATGCAACGGTCGGCGAGATTTCATTCGCGTTGGAAAGGGCGTTTGGGCGCCACGTCGCTACGGTGCAGACCATTTCCGGCATCTATCGCAAGGCGCTTGGCGATCATCCCGTGGTCGACGGGCTGCAGGACAAGCTTGACGCCTTCGAGAAGAAGACCGGCGGCAAGCCGCGCATTCTCGTCGCCAAGATGGGCCAGGACGGCCACGACCGTGGCCAGAAGGTCATCGCTACGGCCTTCGCCGATCTCGGCTTCGACGTCACCGTCGGCGCGATGTTCCAGACACCGGATGAGATCGCCAGGCTGGCGGTCGCACAGGACGTCCACATCGTCGGCGCCTCGTCGCTGGCGGCGGGACATCTGACGCTGATCCCCGAACTGCGCGACGCGCTGAAGAAGCTCGGTCGCGGCGACATGCTGATCGTGGCCGGCGGCGTCATCCCACCGCAGGACTATGACGCGGTGCGGCAAGCCGGCGCTGCCGAGATCTTCCCGCCGGGCACAGTCATTCCAGAGGCAGCGGATCGCCTGCTGGACCGGCTGCTGGCCACGGACTAGGACTGCTGCATCTCTGAAAAGGTTGTGCTAGACTGACACTGCAACCAAGGTGCGGTAACCGTGAAGACGACCATCCACAAGCTCGACGACGGATCAGATGCCCTGATCTTGCCACGGGAATGCTGGACAGCTTGAATCTGCAATCGGGCGATCAGCTCCAGATCATCGAAACTGATCACGGCATCATTTTAAGACCGGTGGCCGACAGGTTCGAACGGCAGATGAAGGCCGCGCGCGAGGTCATGGACAAATATCGGGTCGGGCTTCAGAAACTCGCCAAATGACGCGCCAATCAGTGCGGCGGATTTGAGACGTCCTAGCTCTCGGAGAGCTTGACGATTTCCCATTCCTTGCCGTTGACGCTGGCCAAGTCGCCGATCTTCTTGCCGAACAGGGCGACAGCCATTGGCGAAACATGCGAAATGCTGCCCTTGGTGGGATCAGCCTCGTCCTCGCCGACGATCTTCCAATGCACCTTCTTGCCGTCATCGCTCTCGATCGTGACGCCCATGCCGAAGCGCACAACGTCACTGCCCGGCTCCGGCACCGAGAGTTCGGCGCTTTCGCGCCGGGCGGTCCAGTAACGCAGATCGCGCGACACGACCGCTATGCGCTCGCGGTCGGCTTTGCGTTCGGCCTTCGCCAGTATGTCGCGCAGATCGGCCAGATTTTCCTCGATCTGCGCCAGGCCGCGTTCCGTCACCAGATTGCGATGCTGGCTGACCGGCCGCTCACCGACACCGGCGATGGCATTTTCGCTGTCTTCCTCGCGGGTGAAAGCTCTGCTCATTTCCTGAACTTAGGCCCGCAGAGGCTGCTCGACAAGCCATTGTCGTTTCCGTCCAGAGGAGAGGCAAACCGTCTGGCACGATTCCTGCGACGCCAAGGTTGAACGCTGGGATTCTGTGCCGATGTTGAACAGACGAACGCTGCTGACTGGAACCGCCGGCTTTGCCGTCATGGGCCTTGCGCTCGGCAAGGCGGTAGCCGCAAGCTTGAGCGGCATCGAGAAAGCCTCGATGCGCGGCTCGATCAATGCCACCGAACTCGGCGTGCAGCCCGGCACATCAGACGATCAGAGCAAGGCCTTCGCCAAACTGCTGCGTGACGCAAACAGCCGCGACATGCCGGTGTTCCTGCCGCCCGGCACCTATGTCGTCTCCAATCTTTCGCTGCCCGGCCGCGTACGTCTTTCCGGCGTGCCGGGCGCGACGCGCATCGTTTACGGCGGTGACGGCCACCTGTTCATGGCCGAACAGGCCGACCATATCGAACTTAGCGGACTGGTCTTCGATGGTGCGAACCGCGCGATGGGCGATTACACGCAAGGGCTGCTCGATCTGCGCCGTGTCGCGCACCTCGCCATCGACAATTGCCAGATCACCGGCAGCGGCAAGAACGGGCTGGCGCTGGAACACGCGATCGGCCGGATCGAGCGCTGTGAGATATCGGGCGCCGCCGATGCCGGCATCTATTCGGTCGAAGCCGGCGGGCTGGCCATCACGGGCAACACCGTTTCCGACTGCGCCAATGGCGGCATCCTCGTACACCGCTGGCAGGTGGCCGAAGACGGCACCATGGTCACCGGCAACCGCGTCCAAGGGATCCAGGCACGCAGCGGCGGAACCGGGCAGAACGGCAACGGCATCAATGCCTTTCGCGCCGGCAATGTCGTCATCTCGGGCAACATCGTCTCGGACTGCGTCTTCTCGGCCATCCGCGCCAACAGCGCCAGCAACCTGCAGATATCGGGCAACACCTGCTCGCGCTCTGGCGAAACGGCGATCTATTCCGAGTTCTCGTTCGAAGGCGCCATCATCAGCAACAACATCGTCGACGGCGCCGCCAACGGCATCTCGATCGTCAATTTCAACGAAGGCGGCCGCATGGGCGTCTGTTCCGGCAACATCGTGCGCAATCTGTCGACCAGCGGCCCCTACCCCGCCGACTCGCCGGGATTTGGCGTCGGCATCGGCGTTGAGGCCGACACCACCGTTTCCAACAATGTCATCGAGAACGCGCCACTCTATGGCATGCAGATCGGCTGGGGCCCGTACCTGCGCAATGTCGTCGCCACCGGCAACATCATCCGCAAGGCAGGAACCGGGATCGTCGTATCCGTGGTCGAGGGCGCCGGTACGGCCGTCATTTCAGACAATGTCATCGACGGCGCGCTGAACGGTGCGGTTGTCGGCCAGCGCTGGGCGGAGCCCGCGACAGGCGATCTCGCCTCGTCAAACGGTAGCGGCTACGCGCATCTGACCGTCGAGCGCAATCACGTCACTTGAGAGTTGCCGTCGGCCTCAGCGCTCCGACTTTGGCACCGTTGCGATTTTCAATGGGCGCGTTTGCCAATTCGAGCAGCTTCGCCGCCAAGGCCTCGTCGGCACGCAACAGTTTGGCAAGGACGGCGGCAACCATGGCTTCGCCGGCGCGGCCGGCGCCATCATCGCATTTGAGTGCGATGCCGAGGCCAAGTTCCGGAATTGCGGCACAATGGACGCCTTCGGCGCCGCCCTTCGTGAAAATCCGCCCTGGTGCGGCCTCCATCAACGCGACGTCTTCGCGGCCGCTGCCGGAAACGAAGAAGGGCTCGGCCATGCAGGCGGAAAGCAGCCGCTTTGCAGCCTTGGCTCGCTCTGGGCCAAAACCTGATGTCGTGGCCATGCGGGCAAAGCCGAGCGCGAAGCTCCTGAGCGGCACCGCGTAGGTCGGGATCGAACAGCCGTCGATGGCACGCTGGTCCTCACCATGGACAGCGCCCGTCACCGACTGCATGGCGTCGCGCACCATGTCCTGCAGGCCGTGTCCCGGCTTGACATAGCCGCGATGCGCAATGCCGGCGTGGACGCAGGTGCAGAGGAAGCCGGAATGTTTGCCCGAACAATTGTTGTGCAAGGCGTTCGGCGAGCCGCCGGCGCGGGCGAGCGCAATCTCGGCGTCATGATTGGACGGCCAATGCGTGCCGCATTCGAGCGCCGATCCGTCCAGCCCAGCCTTGGCCAGCATGGATCGCGCAAGGTCGACATGTGCCGGCTCGCCCGAGTGGGAGGCGCAGGCGAGCGCCAGTTCGCGGTTGCCGAAACCATAGGCATCCGCCGCCCCGCTTTCGACCAACGGCAAGGCCTGGATCGCCTTGACCGCCGAGCGCGGAAACACCGGCTTGGCCGTATCGCCGATCTCCCACACGGGCTTGCCGTCGCCATCGAAGACCGCGACTGAGCCGCGATGCGCGCTCTCGACGATCGCGCCGCGCAAGACTTCGATCAGAACCGGATTTGTCATGTCACCTTCCGCAAATGCGGGCGGTTTATCTGATCCGGTCGAGAATGGAAACGTAGTTGGCGACCGCCGCACCGCCCATATTGAAGATGCCGCCCAGTTTTGCGCCCGGCACCTGGATGCCGCCGGCCTCACCGACAAGCTGCATGGCGGTCAAGACATGCATGGACACGCCAGTGGCGCCGATCGGATGGCCCTTGGCCTTCAGCCCGCCGGATGGATTGACCGGCAGGCGACCATCCTTGGCCGTTGTGCCGTCCAACGCCAGCTTCGCCCCCTCTCCCGGCTTGGCAAGGCCCATCGCCTCGTACTCGATCAGTTCGGCAATGGTGAAGCAGTCATGCGTTTCGACGAAGGACAGATCGTCGAGCGTCACGCCGGCCGATTTCAGCGCCCGGTTCCAGGCCTGCTCGCAGCCTTCGAAGGTCAGAATGTCGCGCTTCGACATCGGCAGGAAATCCTGCACATGTTCGTTGGCGCGGAAGGCAACGGCACGGCGCATCTTCAGCGCCGTGGCGGTGTCGGCAAGGATAAGGGCGGCGGCGCCGTCGGAGACCAGCGAGCAGTCGGTGCGCTTCAGAGGACCGGCAACGAAGGGGTTCTTCTCGCTCTCCTGGCGGCAGAACTCATAGCCGAAATCCTTGCGCATCTGCGCATAGGGATTGTCGACGCCGTTCTTGTGGTTCTTGGCGGCAATCATGGCCAGCGCATCCGACTGATCGCCATAACGCTGGAAATAGGCCTGCGCGATCTTGCCGAAGACGCCGGCGAAACCCGCCGGTGTCTCGCCGTCCTCGGGCAGATAGGACGCCTTGAGCAGGTTTTTGCCGATCTCCGGCCCCGGCGTCGTCGTCATCTGCTCCGCGCCGACCACCAGCACGATGCGAGCGGCATTCGCGTCAATGGCGCGGATGCCCTGGCGGACCGCCGCCGATCCGGTGGCGCAAGCGTTCTCGACACGCGTCGCCGGCTTGAAGCGCAGCCGGTCGTCGGCCTGAAGCACCAGACTGGCGGTGAAATCCTGCGCCGAAAAACCGGCGTTGAAGTGGCCGAGCACGATCTCGTCGACCTCGTCGGGACCGATGCCGGCATGGTCGAGCGCGTCCGTTGCCACCTTGACGATGAGGTTTTCGAGCGTTTCGCCCTCAAGCTTGCCGAAGCGCGAATGCGCCCATCCGACGATGCATGCGGTCATGGCGGTCTCCATCCTTGGCGCCGGCCTGGCATGTCGGCTCACGGCGCATTTCGCATCTATTGTTCAAAGATAAACAATCGTGCCGGTTTCGTGAAGGGCTGGAGGCCTACAATCGCTTGGTAGAGCCGAGATCGCGGCCGATTTTTTTGTTGATTGACGCGTCAATAAAAAATAATCCTGTTCTCTCAAAGGATCATGGCGAGATGCCGAAAATCGGAATGGAACCGCTGCGCCGCAAGGCGCTGATCGACGCGACGATCTCGGCGATCGGCGAGCGCGGTTCGCTCGACGTGACCATGTCCGAGATCGCCGGACGCGCCGGCGTGTCGTCCGCCCTTGCCCATCATTATTTTGGTGCCAAGGACGAGCTGCTCTTGGCGACGATGCGGCACATACTGGCGGAGCTTACAGCCGATACGTTGCGCGCCCTTGGCTCGGCCAATAGCGCGCGCGAAAGGGTCTCGGCGGTGGTCGCTGTCAATTTCTCCGACATCCAGTTCCAGCCGGAAACCATCGCCGCCTGGCTCGCCTTCTATGTCGAGGCGCAGAAATCATCGGCCTTGCGCCGGCTGCTCAAGGTCTACGCGCGGCGGCTGCACTCGAACCTGATGAGCGGGCTGACCGGGATCTTGCCCAGAGCCGAAGCCGACCGCGCCGCCGAAGCGACCGCGGCGATGATCGACGGGCTCTACATCAGGCGGGCGCTGAAAGACGGCGTGCCCGATGCCGCGACCGCGATCGCGCTGGTCGAGGACTATCTCGAAACCAAACTTGGCGAGCGGCGCAAACAGTGACAATGAAGCCAACCAATTTCCTGATCGTCATGGTCGACCAGCTCAACGGAACCCTGTTTCCGGACGGACCGGCGGAGTTTCTGCATACACCGCATCTGAAAGCGTTGGCCGCGCGTTCGGCGCGCTTTGCCAACAACTACACGGCCTCGCCGCTCTGCGCGCCGGGCCGTGCCTCGTTCATGAGCGGGCAATTGCCGTCGCGCACCGGCGTCTATGACAATGCCGCCGAATTCGCCTCATCGATCCCGACCTTTGCCCATCATTTGCGCGCCGCCGGCTACTACACCTGCCTGTCGGGCAAGATGCATTTCGTTGGGCCGGACCAGTTGCATGGTTTCGAGGAGCGGCTGACGACCGACATTTATCCAGCCGATTTCGGCTGGACGCCGGATTACCGCAAGCCCGGCGAGCGTATCGACTGGTGGTATCACAATCTGGGCTCGGTGACCGGTGCAGGCGTCGCCGAGATCACCAACCAGATGGAGTATGACGACGAGGTCGTGTTCCTGGCCACGCAGAAGCTCTATCAGCTTTCGCGCGAACAGGACGATGCGAACCATCGGCCTTGGTGCCTCACTGTCTCGCTGTCGCATCCGCACGATCCCTATGTCGCGCGCAAGCAATATTGGGATCTCTATGAGCATTGCCAGGCGCTGGACCCGGAAACCGGGTTCATCGCGTATGACCAGCAGGATACGCATTCCCGGCGGCTGTACCACGCCAGTGACTACCCCTCTTTCGAGATCACGCCAGAGCAGGTGCGTCGTTCGCGGCAGGGCTATTTCGCCAACATCTCCTATGTCGACGACAAGCTGGGCGAGATCCTCGACGTTCTCAAGCGCACACGCATGGCGGACGACACAATCATCCTGTTCTGCTCGGATCACGGCGACATGCTCGGCGAGCGCGGCCTGTGGTTCAAGATGAGCTTCTTCGAGGGTTCGGCGCGGGTACCGCTGATGATTGCCGGCAAGGGCGTTCGCGCCGGGCTGATCGAGACGCCGGTCTCCAATCTCGACGTGGCGCCGACGCTTTGCGATCTCGCCGGCATCGACATCGCTGCGATCGCGCCGTGGACCGACGGCCAGTCGCTGCTGCCGCTCACCGAGGGCATCGAGCGCACCGCACCGGTGTTGATGGAGTATGCGGCCGAAGGGTCCAACGCGCCGTTGGTGGCGATCCGCGACGGCAGATACAAATTCGTCCACTGCGAGCTCGATCCGCCGCAACTGTTCGATCTCGAAGCCGATCCGCTCGAACGGGACAATCTGGCCGACGACCCCGCCAATGCCGGCTTGGTGGCGGCATTCATGGACAAAGTCCAGGCGCGCTGGGACATGGCCGGCTTCGACGCCGCTGTCCGCGAAAGCCAGGCGCGCCGCTGGGTCGTCTATCCGGCGCTGCGCAACGGCGCCTATTACCCCTGGGATTTCCAGCCCCTGCAAAAGGCGTCCGAGCGCTACATGCGCAATCACATGAACCTCGACAATCTCGAAGAGAGCAAACGGTATCCGCGAGGCGAATGATGTCAGACCTTCTCGTCCCCTCCCTTGACCATCTCAAGCAGGCCTATGCCGTCACCTCCAGGGCGACGCAGATCACGCCGCTGCTGGAATCGACGGCACTAGCCCGCGAGACCGGCGCCGCCCGCGTCTTCATCAAGCCGGAATCGCTGCAATGGGCCGGCTCATTCAAGGTGCGCGGCGCCTATTGGCGCCTGAAGCAGCTTTCAGTTGACGAAGCGAAGAAGGGCGTCGTCGCCTACTCCTCCGGCAATTTCGCGCAAGGGCTGGCGGCTGCCGGCCAGGCGCTTGGCGTTCCCGTCACCATCGTCATGCCGATCGACGCACCGGCCGCCAAGCGTGATGCCACGGCGGGCTATGGCGCCCGCGTCGTGCTGACCGACCATGGCGAGCGCGCGCGGGAGGAAGTCGCCGCCGCCAAGGCGCGCGAGATCGCCGAGACAGAGGGCCTGGCGCTGCTGCATCCATTCGACGATCCGGAGATCGTCGCCGGCCAGGCGGGCGCCGGCCTCGAAGCGCTTGACCAACTCGAAGCCAAAGGTGCCAGCGCCGACCTCTTGTTCTGCTCGGTCGGTGGCGGCGGGTTGATCGGCGGCGTTTCGCTTGCCTTCCATTATCTGTCGCCAGCGACAGAGATCATCGGCGTCGAGCCGGAAGGTTTCAATGGCATGGGCTCGTCGCTGGCGCATGGCGCTATCGAGACGATGCCGATCGGGCCGAAATCGATCTGCGACGGGTTGATGTCACGACGGCCGGGCGATGCTCCGTTTGCCGCGGTCAAGACGGCGGGTGTTCACGGCATCACCGTCGACGACCAATCGGTGCGGCGCGCCATGCGGATCGCCTTCGAGCGCATGAAGCTGGTGCTCGAACCGTCGGGGGCGGCGTCGATCGCGGCATTGCTCGGCGGCAAGGTGGATGTGAAGGACAAGACCGTCCTTGTTGTGGCTACCGGCGGCAATGTCTCGCTCGCCGATTTCATGGCGCATATGAACCATGCTTGAAGCGGATTTCGTCATCATCGGCTCCGGCTCGGCCGGCTCGGCCATGGCCTATCGCCTGTCGGAAGACGGCAAGCATTCGGTCATCGTCATCGAATTCGGCGGCAGCGATATCGGGCCGCTGATCCAGATGCCGTCGGCGCTGTCGATCCCGCTCAACATGAGCCTGTACGACTGGGGCTTTGCCAGCGAGCCGGAGCCGCATCTCGGCGGCCGTGTGCTGGCGACACCGCGCGGCAAGGTTATCGGCGGCTCGTCCTCGATCAACGGCATGGTCTATGTGCGCGGCCACGCCCGCGACTTCGACCATTGGGCCGAAGAGGGTGCGGCCGGCTGGGGCTTCGCCGACGTGCTCCCCTATTTCAAGCGCATGGAGGATTCGGATGGCGGCGAGGATGGCTGGCGCGGGCACGGCGGGCCGCTGCATGTGCAGCGCGGCTCGCGTAAAAATCCGCTCTATGGCGCCTTCGTCGAGGCTGGCCGCCAGGCCGGGTTCGAACTGACGGAGGACTATAACGGTTCCAAGCAGGAAGGTTTTGGGCCGATGGAGCAGACCATCAGCGGCGGCCGCCGATGGTCGGCGGCATCAGCCTATCTGAAGCCGGCGCTGAAGCGCAAAAACGTCAGTCTGGTCAAGGGCTTTGCGCGGCGGGTGATCATCGAGAATCAGCGCGCCATCGGCGTCGAGATCGAAGCTCACAAACAGATTCAGGTCGTTAAGGCGCGACGTGAGGTAATCGTCGCCGCATCGTCGATCAATTCGCCCAAGATCCTGATGCTGTCCGGCATCGGTCCGGCCGAGCATCTGCGCGAAAACGGCATTCCGGTGGTGGCCGACAGGCCCGGCGTCGGCCGCAACCTGCAGGACCATATGGAGCTCTACATCCAGCAGGAATCATTGCTGCCGATCACGCTCAATTCGGTGCTGAATCCGTTCTCGAAAGCGCTCATCGGGGCGCAGTGGCTGTTCCTCAAGACCGGGCTTGGCGCCACCAACCATTTCGAAGCGGCGGCCTTCGTGCGCTCACGTGCCGGCGTCGACTACCCCGACATCCAGTACCATTTCATCCCCGCGGCAGTCCGCTATGACGGCAAGGCGGCGGCCAAGTCGCACGGCTTCCAGGCGCATGTCGGACCGATGCGCTCGAAGTCGCGGGGGTCGGTGACGCTGCGCTCGCCGGACCCGAAATCGAAACCGATGATCCACTTCAACTACATGTCGCATCCAGACGACTGGGCGGAGTTCCGCCACTGCATCCGGCTGACGCGCGAGATCTTCGGCCAGTCGGCGTTCGATCCCTATCGAGGCAAGGAGATATCGCCGGGCAGCCACGTGCAGTCGGACGACGATCTCGACATCTTCATCCGGGATCACGCCGAGAGCGCCTACCATCCTTGCGGCACCTGCAAGATGGGCCGCGCCGACGACGTGATGAGCGTCGTCGATCCGGAGTGCCGGGTCATCGGCGTCGAAGGATTGCGGGTCGCCGATTCCTCGATCTTCCCGCGCGTCACCAACGGCAATCTCAATGCGCCGTCGATCATGACCGGCGAGAAGGCATCCGATCACATCCTTGGCCGCACGCCGCTGGCGCCGTCCAACCAGGAACCATGGATCAATCCGCGCTGGCAGGCGTCGGACAGATAGAGCATGATCGTGTGACTGCACGATCCGCATGCCGCGAAAGACAATCTGGAGACTTCCATGCGCGCTCAGCCCACGGCATCGCACTATGTCAACGGACGCTACATCGAGGACGAAGGCGGCGCCCCGCTGCCGGTCATCTATCCGGCAACCGGCGAGACCATCGCCATGCTGCGTTCGGCAACGCCGAACGTGCTGGAACTCGCCGTCGAGGCCGCGCGGGCGGCGCAGCCCGCCTGGGCGCGGCTGAAGCCGGTCGAGCGCGGGCGCATCCTGCGCCGCGCCGCCGACATATTGCGCGCCCGCAACGCCGACCTCGCTCGCATCGAGACGCTGGACACCGGCAAGGCGATCCAGGAAACGTTGGTGGCGGATGCGCCCTCGGCTGCGGACTGCCTTGAATATTTCGGCGGTGCCGTTGCCGCCTACAACGGCGAGTCGGTCGATCTCGGCGGACCCTTCGCCTACACAAGGCGCGAAGCGCTCGGCGTCTGTGTCGGCATCGGCGCATGGAACTACCCGATCCAGATCGCCGGCTGGAAATCGGCACCGGCGCTCGCCATGGGCAATGCCATGGTGTTCAAGCCGTCGGAAAACACGCCGCTGTCGGCGCTGGCACTGGCCGAGATCTACAGCGAAGCGGGGCTACCCGACGGCTTGTTCAACGTTGTGCAGGGCTATGGCGATGTCGGCGCCGGGCTTGTCGGCCACGATGTCGTCGCCAAGGTCTCGGTGACCGGTTCGGTGCCGACCGGCCGCAAGGTGCTGTCGCTTGCCGGCTCGAAGATGAAGCACGCGACGATGGAACTCGGGGGCAAGTCGCCGCTGATCGTGTTCGACGATGCCGACATCGAGAACGCCATTGGCGGCGCCATGCTCGGCAATTTCTATTCGACCGGACAGATCTGCTCCAACGGCACGCGCGTCTTCGTGCAGAGCGGCATCCACGACCGCTTTGTCGACCGTCTGATAGAGCGGACCAAGAAAATCCGCATCGGCGACCCGCTCGATCCCGAAACCCAGATGGGACCGCTGGTCTCCAAGGCGCAGCACGACAAGGTGGCCGGCTATATCGAGATCGGCAAGCAGGATGGAGCGACGCTTGCTTGCGGCGGCAATGTGCCTTCGCTGCAGGGCTTTCAGGGCGGCTTCTTCGTCGAGCCGACGGTGTTCACCGGCGTGACCGATGGCATGCGCATCGCCCGTGAAGAAATTTTCGGACCAGTGATGAGCGTGTTGAAATTCGACGGCGAGGACGAGGTGATCGACCGCGCCAACGACACCGAATTCGGCCTCGCTGCCGGCGTCTTCACGCGCGACCTGCCGCGCGCCCACCGCGTCATCGCCGAACTGCAGGCCGGCACCTGCTGGATCAACGCGTATAATCTGACGCCGGTGGAAATCCCGTTCGGCGGCTTCAAACAGTCAGGCATCGGGCGTGAGAATTCACTGGCCGCACTGGCGCTCTATTCGCAGCTGAAGTCGATCTATGTCGAGACGGGTGACGTGGCGAGCCCGTACTGATCCAGCCCTCTACGCCTTCAGGTCGGCCGTGCTGTCCAGATATTGCGTCAGCGCACAGACCAGATGATAGAAGATGCTGGCTGGCACATCGGTCGCCAGCGAGCGGCCGCGTTCGTCGATGCGGTCGATCCACAGTCCGAGCGGCGCCGGGTCAATGTGCCAGCGGAACAACCGGCCGACGCGCGCTTCGATCTCGGGCTTGAGATCGGGCCCGCCCGAACCATCCAGCGCGATCGCCGCCTTCACCGCTTCGGCCTGCGGCCAGCTGCGCGATATCAGGTCGAGCGGCAGGCCCTGTCGCGAGACGGCGCCATAGGCAAGGCCGGTGGCGCGGTTGAGGCCATTGGCGATGGCCGAGGCGTAGAGTTTCCTGGCAAAGCCGCTCAACTCGGCCTGGCCGCTGCGCCCAGCGAAATCGACCAGCAAAGAGGCCCATTCGAAATGGTGGCCAGGCTCGGTCCACGAGCCTTTCTCGCGGGCGGATGGTTTCCATTCGGCATCGAAATACTCGCCAAGCGTCCAGCTTTCCGGATCGAAGAAATGACTGCGGAAGAGGTCGATGATACGCGCTGCGCGGCGCAGATGGGCGCGCTCGCCGGTCGCCTGGTGCCAGGCGAGGAAGGCCTCAAGCAGGTGCATATGCGGGTTGGAGCGGCGCTCGCCTTTGCCATCCGATGTCTCAAGGAAGCCGGTCATGCGGCTGTCTTCGAGATGCGCATCGAGAAAGGCGAAGGTTTCCTCGCCGAGGCGCAAAGCGTCGGGATTGCCAGACATATGCGCATGCGCCAGTGCCAGGAGCACGCAGGAATGATCGTAGGCATCCTCGGTGGCGTCGGCAACCGAACCGTCAACATTCAGCGTCCGAACCCAGCCGCCCTTGTCGGTGCGGCCCTTGCCGGCCATGAAGGCGATGCCGTGGCTGATCAGCCGGTCGGCCGGACCGTCCCAGCCGCGCGCCCGGGCAACGGCGAAGGCATAGACCTGCCTCGCCGTGGTGCGCATGCGCTTGGGCTTCATCAACGGCGAAGCGTCCAGGCCAAGCGCTTCGTGAAAGCCGCCATGGCGTTCGTCGACGCCCGATGTCGACCACAGCGGCAAGGTCTCCTGAAACAGCCAGTGATGCACGCGCCGCCGCCAGGCGCCGCTTTCGATGACGCGGTCATGCGCCGGCGTGAACCTGGTTTCCAGGCGACCCGATTTTTCGAGCTGCTCGACGATCTTCTTGACGTGTTGGCTGTGGCTGACCGGAGCGACGAAGGTGGCATCCGATGTCGAAACGATGGCGATGTCCTTCATGCCGATCGCCGACAGCAGGCGGCCGTCACTGCGAATGTAGGAATTCTCGCAATCGATGGCGACGACGTCGCCGATGATGACATTGCCCCGGTCGTCGGCGGGGCCGACATCGAGCAGCGACTGCCATGAGCCGAGATCGTTCCAGCGGAAGCCGGCCGGCACCATCGCGATGTCTTTTGCCCGCTCCATGATGGCGTAGTCGATCGAGTTCGACGGAATGGCGGCGTAGAGTTCTAGCGGCATGTAAAGGCCGGACAAATCCGATGTCGCTGCCTTGTAGGCTGCTTCGGTGGCCTGCCAGATATCCGGCTGGAACGCTATGAAGGCATCACGCATGGCGCTGGCGCGAAAAAGGAAGATACCGGTGTTCCAGTAGAAATTTCCGGCCTTGAGATAGCTTTGCGCAGTCGCAAGATCCGGCTTTTCGACGAAGCGCGACACGTCGAAGATGCCGCCGCTTTCGGCCGCAACCTCGATATAGCCGTAGCCGGTCTCGGGCTGTGTCGGCCTGATGCCGAACACCACCAGCCGGCCGCTACGCGCTGCCTCGGTGCCGGCTTCGACGCTCTGCCAGAACTGGCGCGGGGTCGATATCTCATGGTCCGACGGCACCACCAGCACCAGGCTGTCGCCGAACTCGGACAGTGTGCGCAGTGTCGCCAGTGCGACAGCGGCGGCTGTGTTGCGCCCGGTCGGCTCGAACAGCGGCCCGCCGCCGGCGAGGTCGAGGCCGGCAAGATCGGCGTGAACGCGACCGGCATGGCGCTCCGCGGCAATCAGGAAGATCGGCGTTTCGCCTTCCGGCCGGGCCGTCAGCCGGCGCAAGGTCTTGGCCAGCATCGAGCCGTCGCCGGACAGATCGTGGAACTGCTTGGGATTGTCCTCGCGCGACAGCGGCCACAACCGCGAGCCGACGCCGCCGCTCATGACAAAACTGACAATCCTCTCGGTCATTCAACTGCCATTCAAAAAGTCTGGTTGTAGGCGCCCACCTCGGGGCTGCGGCGCAGCACGGCGTCGACAGCCTCGAACATCTCCCGTCGACGCTGCGACGACACCGGGCTTTCGACGACCACGACCAGTTCCGGCTTGTTCGACGAGGCGCGCACCAGTCCCCAGGTGCCGTCTTCGGCGACAACGCGCGCACCGTTGACGGTGATGAGGTCGGCGATCTTCTGGCCCGCAAAAACCGTTCCATCCCGCTTCATGGCCTGAAAGTCGGCAACCACCCGCTCGACAACGCCATACTTCACATCGTCCGCGCAGTGCGACG
>NZ_RZRO01000034.1:0-56083 GCF_003997975.1 Mesorhizobium sp. M7A.F.Ca.US.005.03.1.1 | reverse complement strand
GGTTCATGCTGCGGCTCCGGCGATGGTGGTGGGCGAGGTTGGAGCTCTACGGCGCCCCCCTCTGTCCTGCCGGACATCTCCCCCTCCTGGGGGGAGATCGGATGTCATCTCTGCCTTCGCCAATTTCCAACGCTGCAAGAGAGGCGCTGACCATGGGCCTAGCCAATCTCCCCCCTTGAGGGGGAGATGTCCGGCAAGACAGAGGGGGGCGCGAAGGAACGCTGACATCGATTAGAATCCACTCACGGCGCAATGATCGGCGAAGCCGCCAAATCCGGCTGGCGCGCCTCCGCCCCGGCAAACGCACTGCCCTCCTCGAACCAGCTTTTCGGCGCCGGTGCGCCCCACAGCGTCTGGCGCTGCGGGTCCTTGAGGTCCCACTTGATCGGCTCGAGGTCGGGATCGACCGTCTGGTAGTCCGAGCAGTAGATCTCGATGCGGTGGTTGTCCGGGTCGCGGACATAAAGGAAGAAGGCGTTGGAAATGCCGTGCCGGCCGGGGCCGCGTTCGATGTTCGGCAAATAGCCCGTGGTCGCCATCAGGTCGAGCAGGTCGATGATGTTGAGCGGCGTCGGCACCCAGAAGGCGACATGATGCAGGCGCGGGCCGATGCCGTTGGTGAACGCGATGTCGTGGACGCCGCCCTTGCGGTGCGTCCAAGCTGCCCAAAGCTTCCCGGTTGCGGCATCCTCGGTGTATTCGGTGACGCGAAAACCGAGCTCGTTGTAGAAGGCGACGGACTCGTCGACATTGGGCGAGAAGCAGTTGAAGTGGTCGATGCGCAGCGGCTTGACGCCCTTGTAGAGCGCATATTTCTGATGGATCGGCGGCAGCCTTTCCATCTGGGCATAGAACTCCAGCGGAATCCCGTGCGGGTCGCGCGTCCGAAAAGTGCGCGACTGGTAGGGCCGCTCGACCCATTCCACCGGCAGGCCCTTGCCCTTGAAGAAATACTCGGCCTTGTCGAGGTCCTCGTCCGAAAAGACCTTGAAGCCGAGGTCGCGCGCTTCCGGCGTCGTCGCCTTGCGCAGCACGATGCAGTGATGGCCACGTTCCTCCATGGCGCGCAGGTAGATGGCGCCTGATGTCTCGTCGGTAACCTGCAGGCCGAGCGTGTCGACATAGAAGGCGCGGGATTTGGCGAGGTCGGTGACAGCCAACTCGACATGGCTGAGGCGCACGATGTTGAAGGCGGGGTAGAGATTGGGTTTGGGCAAGGGCATCCGATTTCCTCCGGTCAGCCGCCGAGTTTCTGGATCGCGTGCGCCGTCGTCGCGAAGGCGACGTTCTTCGTCTCCATGTAGAAGTCGAAGGAATGGTCGCCGCCGTCGCGGCCGATGCCGGAATTCTTGACGCCGCCGAAGGGGGTCGGCAAATGCCGCACGTTCTCGGAGTTAACCCAGATCATGCCGGCCTCCAGCGCATCGGTGAAACGGAAGGCGCGGGTGACGTCAGAGGTCCAGAGATAGCCGGTCAGGCCGTATTGCGTGTCGTTGGCCAGCGCCAGCGCTTCCGCCTCGTCGTTGAACGCAATGGCGCTCAGCACCGGCCCGAAAATCTCCTCCTGCGCGATGCGCATGCCGTTGGTCACGTTGGTGAACAGGGTCGGGCCGACATAACAGCCGCCTCCCGGTCCATCGACCTTGCCGCCGCCGACGGCCAGCGTCGCCCCCTCCGACCTGCCGATGTCGATATAGGACAGCACCTTCTTTTCATGCACCGGATGGATCAGCGGCCCGACCACCGTTTTCGGATCGAGCGGGTGGCCGACGACGATGCGCTTCGCCCTCTCCGCGACTTTGGCGGTGAAGCTTTCATAGATCGAGGCTTCGACCAGAAGCCGCGACGACGAGGTGCAGCGCTCGCCATTCAGCGAATAGATCATGAATACGGCGGCGTCGGCGGCGCGCTCGAGATCGGCGTCGGCAAAGACGATCACAGGGTTCTTGCCGCCAAGCTCGAAATGCACGCGCTTCAGCGTGCCGGCGCCTTGCTTCATGATCATCGAACCGGTGCGGCTTTCGCCGACAAAACCGATCGCCCTGATGTCGGGATGCTCGGTCAGCGCCTTGCCGGCGTCTTCACCAAGGCCGTTGACCAGGTTCCATACGCCTTTCGGCAGGCCGGCCTCCTCGGCGATCTCGACCAGCAGGCGGGCGGTCAGCGGCGAGAATTCAGCCGGCTTATGAACCACGGTGCATCCGGCCGCCAGCGCTGGCGCAATCTTCCACGTCGACAGCATGAACGGTGTGTTCCACGGCGTGATGATGCCGACCGGGCCGATCGGAACGCGCGTCGTCATATTGACCTGGCCTGTCGTACGCAGTGTCTCGCCGTCGCGCGCTTCGGGCGCGCGGTCGGCGAAGAAACGGAAATTCTCGGCACCGCGCAGCGCTGCCTTGGCCATGAACTTCAGCGCCTGGCCGGTATCCATGCATTCGACAAAAGCGATCTCCTCGGCGCGCGCTTCGATTGCGTCGGCGATTTTGTGCAGCAGCTTCTTGCGTGCCTCGCCAGGCATGGCCGCCCAGGCTGGGAACGCCGCCTTCGCCGCCTTGGCGGCGCGGTCGATGTCGGCGGCGCCGCCGCGCGCGACGCTTGCCAGCGGCTTGAGGTCGACCGGCGACAGCGTTTCGAACGTCGCGCCATCGAGGGCCGGCACCGCCTCGCCGCCGATCTGGTTCAAAACGCCATCGCGCTTGAAGCGGGCCAGATAGGCCTCGGCCTTTTTCAGATTGCCTTGCAGGTCGGACATGTCGGGTTCCGTCACTTGCCGCGCAGCCGCGGGTGGATTGCGTTTTTCTTCCAGCTGAGCACCGGGTCGATTTCCCGGATTTCGAGCGACAGGGCGAAATGCGGGGTCTCGAACAGGGCGGCAAGGTATTCGCTCACCGCCGCGAAGACAGCCTCGCCGGTCCGCTTCTTCTCGTCCGGGCTGCGGCCGGTGCCGATGCGAAACGACATGTCGAGAAAAGCGTTTTCCGGCAGGCTGTCGGCCATCGCGTAGGCCTCGGCGCGAAAGGCCCGCACCCGCACGGCGCCGGTCTCGAACAGCCCGGTATCCAGCACTGTGCGCAACACCAGCGCGCACAATTCGTCCATATCGACCTTGGCATCGAGATTGGCCGAATACTCGATGGAGAAGTGAGGCACGGCGCTTCGTTTCCCTGGGTTATTGCTTTGTTGTAGTTAACGCGTTAATTACATGCGGCATCCGCGAAGTCAAGTCTTGCATCGGCCTTGGCGCAACGATACGGGATGGCAGGAACGGGCCCCGGCTGGCGGATTCGGCCGAGGGAAGGCCTGTTTCGATCGCAAGCGTGGGAGGCTCTTTTTTGCTGCCTGAAAATACCCGTCGTTCCCTGCCGATGGCGCTGCTTCATGCCCGCGAAGCGGTGATGGCGCGGTTTCGGCCGATGCTTGCGGCGCATGACGTGACCGAACAGCAATGGCGCGTGCTGCGTGTGCTCAGCGAAGCCGGCCCGGTCGAGGCGACGGAACTTGCCGATCGCGCCTCGGTTTTGCCGCCCAGCCTGACGCGCATCATCAAGGCGCTCGAGGGACGCAAATTCATCACCCGCAACAAGGCCGAAGGCGACGGCCGCCGCGTCGTGCTGACCATTGCGCCTGCCGGCTCCGCCCTGATCGACGCCCTGTCGCCCGAGCGTCGCGTCATCTATGACGACATCGAACAGCGTTTTGGGCATGAGAAGCTGGAGCAGCTCCTTGACCTCTTGGAGAGCTTGATCGACGGCGAGAGCTGAGCGGTCGGTCCTGGCCGTTTCGTCCAGGCTCACCCGCCAAAGCTGCCCAACCGTGTCGGCTGCGTATAATTCCGGTCGACATAGAGCAGGGCCGAGCCGCCGCTGCCGTGCCGGACATCGATGACGCGGCCGATCATGACATTGTGCGTGCCGACGACATGCACAGTCTCGATCTCGCAATCGAAGTTGACGATCGCATCCGACAGCGCCGGCGTGCCGGAGGTCAGCGTCTGCCAACGCGCCGAGGCGTAGCGCGCCTCCATGTCCCTGGTCGCGCCGGCGAACTTTCCCGCCAGATGCATGTGGTCATGCGTCAGCACGTTGACGCAGAAGCGCCGGTTGGACAGGAACATGGCGGCCTGCGTCGAGCGCCCGTTCATGCACACGAGCAGCGTCGGCGGCTCGTCGGAGACGCTGCACATGGCGGTGGCGGTGAAGCCGCCGCGTCCTGCCGGCCCGTCTGTGGTGACGATGTTGACCGGCGCGCAGACCCTCGCCATGGCGTCGCGGAAATCGGCTTTCGAAATCTGCGTGGCCATGTGATTTCACTCGGCCGTTGAGACAAGCGGATTGAACCAGGTATCGCCGGTCCAGCCATTCTCGTCATAATCGGCCATGCAGGTGTCGACCAGCTCTTCCATCGCCTTCAGCCGCCCGCCGCGCTCGGCGCCTTTCAGCACCTGCAGCCGTACCTCTTCCGGCGCACCGGCATAGTTGAGCTCATAGAGCGCGTGGCGGCCGCCGAACTCGGTGCCGGTCGCATCCCACAACAGCTTCATGATCTTGATGCGTTCGATGTGGCCCATATCGTTGGAGCCGCGCACATATTGCGCCAGATATTTGTCGATCTCGGGGTTGTTGAAGTCGCGCACCGACGACGGTAGGTAGATCAGCCCCGAGGCGATCACCCGGCGCACGGTGTCGATGACGCGCGGATAGGCTTCCGACATGAAGGTGCGGTAGGCAAGCGCGGCTTCCAGATTGGGCAGCACCGCGCCATTCGCCCACGGGATCGGGTTGTAGGCCATGGCGTTGGAAAAGCTCCAGAACATGTGCCTGAGCGCAATGACCTCGCCCAGTGCCGCCTGGTTGCCGCGGAAAGCATCGCCGCCGGTGGCGCGCAGCGCCTTGGCCAGCAGGCCGGCGAGGAAGTCGAGCTTGACGGCGAAGCGCGTGCAGCCCTGGAAGCAGTAGCCGTGCATGAAGCCGGAGGCCGGATGAAAGGACAGGATTTTTTGCGCATCGCGCAGCACCAGAACGTCCTCCCAGGGGATGAAGACATTGTCGAGCACCAGGATCGCGTCGTTCTCGTCGAAGCGCGACGACAGCGGATAGTCGAAGGGTGCCGCCACCGTGTTGGCCGTCTGCTCGTAGGAGACGCGGCAGAACATCTTTATCCCCGGCGCATTCATCGGCACGATGAACATCACCGACAGCGACGGATCCTCGGTCACCGTCGCCGACCCTTGCGCCAGGAAATTGTAGTGCGTCAGCGCCGAGGACGTCGCCACCACCTTGGCGCCGGACACGTAGATGCCGGCGTCCGTCTCCCTGGTGATGTGGACGAAGACGTCCTTCACCTGTTCGGCCGGCTTGTGGCGGTCGATCGGCGGGTTGACGATGGCGTGGTTCATGAACAACGCGGCTTCCTGCGCGCGTTTGTGCCAGGACAGGGCATTGTCCTTGAACGGCCCGTACCAGTCGGCATTGGCGCCGAGCGTGTTCATCAGCGCCGCCTTGTAGTCGGGCGTGCGGCCCATCCAGCCATAGGACATGCGCGACCACTCCGCGATCGCCGCCTGCTGGGCAACAAGCTCGGCGGAAGACTTGGCAACGCGGAAATATTTGTGGGTGTAGCCGCCCGAGCCGGTGTCGGTCGGCGAGGTCAGCGCGTCCCGCCGCCTTGGATCATGCAGGGCGTCGTAGAGGCGCGCCAGCGACCGCGCCGAATTGCGCATCGCCGGATGCGTGGTGACGTCGGCAATGCGTTCGCCGTTGATATAGACCTCGCGGCCATCGCGCAGGCTCTCCAGATACTCGGCCCCGGTGAATGGGCGTGCCTTATCGGTGCGGAAGTCTTCTGATCGCATGATGGTCCTCCTCTTAAGCCGTAACCCTAGCGCCCTGGGCATCGATCGGTTATGGACGGAACGGCAAAACCGATTGGACTTTTTCCGGCGTCATGAGCCAGAGATCCATCCCCGACTTCTTCGTCTATGGCGAGCCGGTGCGGCCGCTCGATGTCGGTTTTCTGCATGTCGAGACGGTGCTTGCGCGCAGCAATATCCATCTTGGTGAGGTCGCCGCGCACAAGCACCCGCAGATGGGTCAGATCACCTTCTGGACCAGCGGCTCCGGTACCTACCGTATCGAAGACCGATCCTGGGACTTTTCGGCGCCTGCCGTGAGTTTCGTGCCGAGCACTATCGTGCACGGCTTCTCGATCGGCCCCGGCACCGACGCCATCGTCGTCTCGGTCGCCGACGGCGCGCTTGCGGCCATCGCGGCTCACAGCCTGCTGCCGCTGGACCGGCCGGTCTTTGCCGACGGCCTGCCGCAGCACGCAGCGTGGGCCAGATTGGCGGCGGTGCTGGAGATGATCGCCGCCGAATACGCCGAGGCGCAAGCCGGCAATGACAGGGTCCTGCAGGCGCTGATCGCCGTCGCGCTCTCCCACATCGCGCGCCTCAGTCCCGAGACAAAGGGTGCCACGGCGTCTTCGGATGCCTCACTGGCGTTGGGGCTGCGCCGGCTCGCCGATGCGCATTTCCGCGACAACTGGCCTGTTGATCGCTACGTCGAGGCGCTGGCCACGACGCCGCATCTTCTCGACAAGGCCAGCCGCGCGGTGCTGGGCAGCGGCGTCAAACGCGTCGTCAGTGAGCGACGGCTGCTGGAGGCCAAGCGGCTGCTGTTGTTCACCGTACGCTCGGTCGAGGACATCGCCTACGAGATCGGCTTCGACGACCCGGCGTATTTTTCACGATTCTTTCGCGCGCGGGTCGGCGAAGCGCCCGCGTCCTGGCGGCGGAAACAGTTGCAGGGTCATTGATGGGTGACCATGGATGCGGCCCTTGGCGCGCCGTTCCGGCGCGAGCCCGCTTCCGCCAGGGCGTTGGCTTCCCGACCGGCCATGATGCAGCCACAGCCACTTTTTCGTGAAGCTGAACGGGTTGATCCGCTCGCCTGTCTGCCTAGGTAGAAAGGAGCGGCGGGCGCCACGCAAAATCTGACAATCGGGCAAATCTGACAGTCGGCATGACATTTTCCTGCATTCGAAAGCTTGGCCTCGCTGCTCTCTGTGTCGGCATCCAGTCTTCCTGCGTCGTTCCCGACGATACGTCGCGTATCGCCAAGGTTGATCCAACGGCGGCGGCTGCCCGCAAGGAGATGGTCGGCCTCAGCGAAGCCGATGTTCGAATGTGCGCCGGGTTTCCGACCGCCACCGCCGACGCCGGCCAATCGGGCCAGATCTGGACCTACAAGCGCATCGTCCAGCGCGGCAATCTCAGCATTGTGGTTCCGACGTTGGCGGTCGGCGCGATCCCGGCGGTCGGCGGCTCCGTCAATGTCGCTCCCGGCGGCTATTGCGATACGCAAATTCGCATGGTCGATGGCCGTGTCGCCGAAGTTGCCTATGCCGGCGACAACAATTTGCCGAACAGGCGCGACGCGCTTTGTGTCAGCACGGTGGACGCCTGTGTGACCTATGCCCGCCAACACGGCCAGAGGCCGGCGGCCAAATAGCCGGCGGCAGCGAAACGGCGATGGCAGGTCATGCAAATGTCGTTGAGGGCTTGACTGACCCGCCGGACCGAATACGCTAGCGCAAAATACCGGCTCTGATCGCCGGGCGGCAAAAATGCCTCGTATGCCTCGCCCTTCCGGCGCAGGCTGCGGGGCATTGTCATTTTGGGGTCCTGTTTGAAACGGCGCATCGAGATCGGCATCCTGTATTCCCGCTCGGGGAGCTATCAGCTCGTATCCGATGCGTGCCGCATCGGCGCCATGCGCGCCATAGCCGACATCAACGCCGATCGCAGCTCAGCCATCGAACTGGTGCCGGTGGAGCGCGATCCGCAAAGCAATGCGGACCGCTACGCAACGCTTTGCGAAGATATCTTCAAGACCAGCAGCGCACGCCATGTCATCGGCTGCGTCACCTCCTGGAGCCGCAAGGAAACCATTCCGGTCTTGGAGAAAGCCGGCGGCATGCTCTGGTACGCCTGCCCCTATGAGGGCTTCGAAGCCAATGAGCATGTCGTCTACATGCACGCCTGCCCCAACCAGCATCTGGTGCCGCTGATGGCGCATGTCGTGCCGCGTTTCGGCGCCAACGGCTTCCTGCTCGGCTCGAACTACATCTGGGGCTGGGAGATGAATCGCGTCGCGCGCGACCTGATCGCGGATGCCGGCGGCAAGGTGCTGGGCGAACGCTACCTGCGCATCGGCGAGACCGACGTGTCGCGGCTGATCGCGGAGATCCGCGCCACGCGGCCGAACTTCATCCTCAACAATTTGATCGGCACCTCGTCCTACGCCTTCCTCGCGGCCTATCGCGACCTAGGTCACGAGGATGCCGCCTTCAGTCCCGAGACCTGTCCCGTCATCTCCTGCAACCTGACCGAAGGTGAGCTGCCGGCGATCGGTGAATCCGGCAAGGGACATCTGTCGGTCGGGCCGTATTTCGCGCCGCGCCCGGCTGCCTTTGCCTCATCCTTCGAGGCCTCCGCCTATGCCTCGGTGCAGGTGATGGCCGACGTGCTTTCCAGCAATCCCGACGCCGGTCCGGCGGAATTCTCCAAAGCCTTCGCCGAACGCCGCTTCTCCACCCGGCTCGGTCCGATCGCCATCGACGCCCACTCGCAGCATGCGACACTGCCGGTGATCATCGGGCGCATCGCGGACGGCTTCTTCGAGGTCGTCAGCCGCGAAGACGAAGTCGCGCCGGATCCGTATCTGTCGCGCTACGACCCGGCAAAAACATTCGGCCGCCCGCGCCTGAGGGTGGTGTCGTGACCAGAGCCCCACGCATCCCCAATCTCGGCGGCGCCAGGGCGTTTATCCTGCATCGCCCGCATCCGACGGTGCAGGCGATCACCAGGCAATTGTCGGCCATCGGGCTGATCACGCTGGATTGCTGGCCGGAACTGCCGCCCGAGGCGCTGGCCGCCGATTTCGTCTTCTTCGACGCCGATCTCGGCTTTGACGAGCAGTTTCCGTGGAAGCCGGGCGAGGCACCGATGCCGCTGGTGGCGCTGATCGGTTCCGAGGCGCCGGGCCGCATCGAATGGGCGCTGTCGCATAAGGCCGATGCGCAGCTGCTGAAGCCGGTCGGCAATGCCGGCGTCTACAGCGCGCTGCTGATCGCGCGCCAGAGTTTCGAGGCGCGAAAACACCTGGCCAGCGAGATCGCCTCGCTTCGCCAGCGCGTTGCCGAGCGCCAGACCATCGTGCGCGCGGTGACGGCACTGGCGAAAGGCGCCGATGACGGCCGCGCCTATGCGCAGCTGCGCTCGCTGGCGATGAGCTGGCAGATCAGCGTCGAGGATGCCGCGCGGCGGATCGTGGCCATGACAAGCGAAGAAGCAACAGGGGAAGAAGGCGGCGATGACCAGTCCCATCGTGCCTGATCTCACCGCGCCAGGGCGCATGCCGGTCAAGCCGCGCGCCGGCGTCTGGCGCCGGCTGGTCAGGCGCCGTCTGGCTCTGCTCGGGCTGGTCATCGTCGCCATCGTCGTTGCCGGCGCCGTGCTGGCGCCATGGCTGACTGGCTATGATCCCAACGAGCAGATGTTCGACGGCCTGACCATCGAGGGCTCGCCCTTGCCGCCGGATGCAAAATTCTGGCTGGGCACCGACTTGCTCGGCCGCGACCTCCTGACCCGCATCCTCTACGGCGCCCGCACCTCGCTGATCATCGGCATCGTCGCCAATGGCGTGGCGCTGTTCATTGGCACGCTGGTCGGTGTTGTCGCCGGCTATTTCCGTGGCTGGATCGGCAGCGCGCTGATGCGTTTCACCGATTTGATGATGGCGTTTCCGGCACTGCTGCTCGCCATTTGCCTGGCCGCGGTGTTCGAGCCCAGCCTGTGGATCGTCGCCATGGTCATCGCTTTGGTCAACTGGGTGCAGACCGCCCGCGTCATCTACACCGAGACCTCATCGCTGGCGGAGCGTGAGTTCATCGATGCCGAACGCACCATCGGCGCGAGCGCGCCGCGCATCCTGTTTCGCCACATCCTGCCGCATCTCTTACCGACCATCATCGTCTGGGGCACGCTCGGCATCTCGACCACCGTGCTGCTCGAGGCGACGCTCTCTTTCCTCGGCATCGGCGTCCAGCCGCCCACGGCGTCCTGGGGCAACATCATCTTCGAGAACCAGACCTATTTCCAGGCCGCACCCTGGCTGGTGTTCTTCCCCGGTGCCGCGATCCTGGCGCTGGCGCTGGCTTTCAACCTGATCGGCGATGCGCTGCGCGACATTCTCGATCCGACGCAGAGGGGCCGGGCATGATCGCCTATCTCGGCCGCCGCCTCATCCAGTCGCTGCTGATCCTGCTCGGCGTCTCGCTGATCACCTTCGCGCTGCTCTATCTCCTGCCGGCCGATCCGGTGCGCCAGATCGCCGGCCGCAGCGCCACGCCGCAGACGGTCGAGAACATCCGCCAGCAGCTCGGCCTCGACCAGCCGTTCGTCGTCCAGTACTGGCGCTATCTCACGAAGCTCGTCAGCGGCGATCTCGGCCGCTCCTACATCCAGCGCTCCGAAGTCACCGAGCTGATCGTTTCGCGGCTGCCGGCCAGCCTGTTGCTGATGGTCGGCGCCATCCTGTGCGAGCTGTTGCTCGGCCTGAGCATGGGCCTGATCGCCGCCGTCAAGCGCGGCACCGCCACTGACCAGACGCTGATGGTCGCCTCCTTCGTCGGCGTCTCGGCGCCGCAATTCGTCGTCGGTCTGCTGCTGCTCTACGTCTTTGCCGTGCGGCTCAGCTGGTTCCCGATCGGCGGCTACGGCACCTGGCGTCATCTGGTGCTGCCGTCACTGACCATGGGAATCCTCGGCGCCGGCTGGTACGCGCGCATGATGCGCTCGTCGATGATCGACGTGCTGCGCCAGGATTACGTGCGCACCGCCCGCGCCAAAGGCCTGGCGCGGCGAGCTATCCTGTTCCGCCATGCGCTGCCCAACGCCATCCTGCCGGTGATCGCCATGATCGGCATCGACATAGGCATCTTCATGGGCGGCATCGTCGTCGTCGAAAGCGTATTCGGCTGGCCCGGCATCGGCCAGCTCGCCTGGCAGGCCATCCAGCGCGTCGACATCCCGATCATCATGGGTGTGACGCTGGTGTCGGCCTTCGCCATCGTGCTGGGCAATCTGCTGGCCGACATCATCGCGCCCTTCATCGACCCCCGCATCAAGCTCAGATGAAATGAAAACCAGACAGAGAAAGGGAACATAAAAATGAAAAAGTTTCTCGCATCCACGGTAGCGGCATCGGCGCTGGCGCTGATGCTCGGCGTGACGAGCGTTCGCGCCGAGGACGCCGTCGATCCGAACGCCAAGCAGGGCGGCGCCATCACCATCACCTACAAGGACGACGTCGCCACGCTCGATCCGGCGATCGGCTATGACTGGCAGAACTGGTCGATGATCAAGAGCCTGTTCGACGGGTTGATGGACTACGAGCCGGGCACCACCAATTTGAAACCCGACCTCGCCGAAAGCTACGAGATTTCGCCCGACGGCAAGACCTTCACCTTCAAGCTGCGCCATGGCGTGAAATTCCACAATGGCCGCGAGATGACGGCCGACGACGTGAAATATTCGCTCGACCGCGTCACCAATCCGAAGACGCAGAGCCCCGGCGCCGGCTTCTTCGGCTCGATCAAGGGCTATGACGATGTCGCCGCCGGCAAGGCCGAGAGCCTCTCCGGCGTCACTGTCGTCGACCCTTACACGGTCAAGTTCGAACTGACCCGCCCCGACGCCACCTTCCTGCATGTGATGGCCATCAACTTCGCCCATGTCGTGCCGAAGGAAGAGGTCGAGAAATACGGCGCCGATTTCGGCAAGCATCCGGTCGGCACCGGCGCCTTCAAGCTCGCCGAGTGGACGCTCGGCCAGCGCATCGTCTTCGAGCGCAATGCGGACTACTGGCACAAGGGCCTGCCGCATCTGGACAAGATCACCTTCGAGATCGGCCAGGAGCCGATCGTGGCGCTGCTGCGCCTGCAGAAGGGCGAGATCGACGTCCCCGGCGACGGCATTCCGCCAGCAAAATTCCAGGAGGTGATGGCCGATCCCGAGCAGAAGGCACGCGTCGTCGAAGGCGGCCAGCTGCACACCGGCTATGTCACCATGAACACCACCATGGCGCCGTTCGACAATGTTAAGGTGCGCCAGGCAGTCAACATGGCGATCAACAAGGCGCGCGTCATCCAGATCATCAACGGCCGCGCCGTGCCGGCCAACCAGCCGCTGCCGCCGTCGATGCCGGGCTACGACAAGGAATACAAGGGCTATCCCTATGACGTCGCCAAGGCCAAGGCGCTGCTCGCAGAGGCTGGCCACCCCGACGGCTTCGAGACACAGCTGTTTGCCATGAACACCGATCCCAACCCGCGCATCGCCCAGGCGATCCAGCAGGATCTGGCGGCGATCGGCATCAAGGCCAGCATCCAGTCGCTGGCGCAGGCAAACGTGATTGCCGCCGGCGGCGACAAGGCCGGCGCACCGATGATCTGGTCCGGCGGCATGGCCTGGATCGCCGACTTCCCGGATCCGTCGAACTTCTACGGCCCGATCCTCGGCTGCGCCGGTGCGGTGCCCGGCGGCTGGAACTGGTCGTGGTATTGCAACAAGGATCTCGACGCCAAGGCGGCCGAGGCCGACTCGGTGGTCGACCCGGCTAAATCAGGCGAACGCGACAAGATGTGGAGCGCCATCTACGACAAGGTGATGGAAGACGCGCCCTGGGCGCCGGTCTTCAACGAGCAGCGCTTCACCATGAAATCGGCGCGCATGGGCGGCGCCGACAACCTCTATGTCGACCCGGTTCATATCCCGATCAACTACGACAATGTGTACGTAAAAGATGTGCAATAACTGCGACTACACCATCCATGGGCGCCAACATCATTTCGGCTGGGACAATTCGTTTGCCCCGGCCGAGCGGGTGGCGCCCGGCTCGACGATCGAGTTCCAGTGCCTCGATTCCTCCGGCGGCCAGTTGCAGGCCGGCAGCACGGTCGCCGACGTCGCCAAGCTCGACTTCGCCACCGTCAATCCGGTGACCGGGCCGATCTTCGTCGAGGGCGCCGAGCCGGGTGACGCGCTGAAGGTGACGATCGAGATGTTCAAGCCGTCCGGCTTCGGCTGGACGGCCAACATTCCGGGCTTTGGGCTGCTCGCCGACGACTTCAAGGAGCCGGCGCTGAACATCTGGAAATACGACGCTGCCTCGCTCGAGCCGGCGCTGTTCGGCAAGAATGCGCGTGTGCCGTTGAAACCCTTCGCCGGCACCATAGGCAACGCGCTGGCGGAAAAGGGCCACCACTCGGTGGTGCCGCCAAGGCGCGTCGGCGGCAATCTCGACATCCGCGATCTCGCCGCCGGCACCACGCTCTATCTGCCGGTGGAAGTGGCGGGCGCGCTGTTTTCGGTTGGCGACACCCATGCCGCGCAAGGTGACGGCGAGGTCTGCGGCACGGCGATCGAAAGTCCGATGGACGTCGTGCTCAAGCTCGACCTGGTCAAGGATGCCAGGCTGAAGACGCCGCGCTTCACCACGCCAGGCCCGGTGACGCGCCATCTCGACGCCAAGGGCTATGAGGTGACGACCGGCATCGGTCCGGACCTGATGACCGGCGCCAGGGAAGCGGTTGCGCAGATGGTCGACCTGCTCGCCGGTCGTTATCACATCGACCCAGTCGAGGCCTATATGCTGGCCTCGGTCTGCGGCGATCTCCGCATCAGCGAGATCGTCGACATGCCGAACTGGGTGGTGTCGTTCTACTTTCCGCGCTGCGTGTTTGAATGAGGAGGGGGGTGTGCCGGAGTAAATCCCTCTCCGGGTCACGCGCGCAATGATCGCCGCCAGCGAACCCATACTCGACATCGCCAACCTCTCCGTCAGCGTGCGCGGCGAGGAGGGCGAGCGCGAGGTCGTCTCCGACCTGTCGCTGACGTTGTCTCGTGGCGAGACGCTGTGCATTGCCGGTGAATCCGGCTCCGGCAAGTCGATGACCGCTCTGGCCATCATGCAGCTTCTGCCGCAGCCTGCCGCCAGGATTTCATCCGGCAAGGTCCATCTCGGCGATACAGATCTGACGATTCTGGACGAGCGCCGGATGCGGCGCATTCGCGGCAACCGCATCGCCATGATCTTCCAGGAGCCGATGACCTCACTCAACCCGGTGCTGTCGATCGGCCGGCAGCTCACCGAATCCATCGAGGCGCATACCTCCCTGTCGCAGAGCGAGGCTCGCCAGCGTGCCATCGAGGCGCTGAAGGCGGTGCGCATTTCGGAAGCCGAAAGCCGGCTAAAGCAGTTTCCGCACGAACTGTCCGGCGGCATGCGCCAGCGGGTGATGATCGCCATGGCGCTGGCGCTCGAGCCGGACGTGCTGATCGCCGACGAGCCGACGACGGCGCTCGACGTCACCGTGCAAGGCGAGGTGCTGGAACTTTTGCGCGATCTGCAGCGCCAGCATGGCACCAGCGTCATCCTCATCACTCATGACATGGGCGTCGTCGCCGAAATGGCCGACCGCGTCATCATCATGCGGCATGGCCGCATGGTCGAAGAGGGAAAAACCGCTGACATTTTCGCCAGGCCGCAAGCCGGCTACACGCGCGAGCTGCTGGCCGCCGTGCCGCGCATCGGCAGCGGTATCGGTCGCCAGGAATCCAGGAGTGCCGAGACGGCAACGCCGGCCAATGTCGCTGACGTCAAGGACCTGCATGTCCGTTTCGACCTGCATGGCGGCTTCTTCGGCCGGGTCACTCGTCGCGTCCACGCCGTCGAAGGCGTCAGCTTCTCGATCGCGCCCAACGAGACGCTGGCGCTGGTCGGCGAATCCGGTTGTGGCAAGTCGACCACCGCCAAGGCGCTGGCCGGACTGGTGCCCTACAGCGGCGACATCGCCATTGGCGGCCGCAATCTGTCCGGCCTCGGCCGCGACGAGCGCAAGGCGGTGCGCCGCGACGTGCAGATGATTTTCCAGGACCCCTATGCCTCGTTGGACCCACGCATGCGTGTCGGCGACCTCGTCGCCGAGCCGCTGCTGATCCACGGCATCGCCTCGAAGGAAGAGCGCAGCGAGCGTGTCGCGGCGCTGTTCGAGCGCGTCGGCCTGTCGCCCGATCAGATGGAACTCTATCCGCATGAATTCTCCGGCGGCCAGCGCCAGCGCGTCTGCATTGCCCGCGCGCTTGCACTGCGGCCGAAGCTGATCATCGCCGACGAAAGCGTCTCGGCGCTCGACGTCTCGGTGCAGGCGCGCGTGCTCGATCTGTTGAAGGAGTTGCAGCGCGAATTCGGCGTCGCCTATCTCTTCATCTCGCATGACATGGCGGTGGTCGAGAACATCTCCGACCGCGTCGCCGTCATGTATCTCGGCCAGATCGTCGAGATGGGCACCCGCGACCAGGTCTTTTCCAACCCGCGCCATCCCTACACCAGGCGCCTGATCGAAGCCGTGCCCGTGCCCGATCCCGCGCGGCGCAGAAGCCGCTTCGCGCGCCTCGACCAGGAAATCCCGAGCGCCACCCGCAGGATCGGCGAGGCGCCGCTGAAACTGGCGCTGAGGGATGTCGGCAACGGCCATCTCGTCGCCGCCGAGGACTGAGCCGGCACTGCCGCCGGGCGGTTCACATGTTTGTGTCTCTATCTCTCGCCCAAGGCTCGCGTTCCGCCGCCAAACCGTATCGCTTCGAACACTAAATCCCTAACGGCCTCTTGCCCTCTGTCCCTATCTTCCTCATGTTCAATACCATTGCGATGATCGATCATAGGAGGGTCGGTCGGATTCATCGCTATGGGAGGAAGTCAACCATGAAGGTAAGCCTTTTCGTTTCCGCGGCACTTCTCGCCGCATCCGCGATCCCCGCTTCGGCCGCCGAAATTTCCGACGGCAAGGTCAAGATCGGCATCCTCAACGACCAATCGGGCGTCTACGCCGACTTCGGCGGCAAGTGGTCGGTCGAGGCGGCCAAGATGGCCGTCGAGGAT
Organism: Mesorhizobium sp. M7A.F.Ca.US.005.03.1.1; assembly: GCF_003997975.1. Classification (NCBI taxonomy): domain Bacteria; kingdom Pseudomonadati; phylum Pseudomonadota; class Alphaproteobacteria; order Hyphomicrobiales; family Phyllobacteriaceae; genus Mesorhizobium; species Mesorhizobium sp. M7A.F.Ca.US.005.03.1.1. Next base: position 40,079 of record NZ_RZRO01000034.1, on the reverse strand, counting down.
TTCGGCGGCAAGGTGCAGGGAGCGCCGATAGAAATCATCAGCGCCGACCACCAGAACAAGCCGGATATCGCCTCCAACATCGCCCGGCAGTGGTACGACACCGAGCAAGTCGATGCCATCATGGAACTGACGACCTCTTCGGTAGCGCTCGCCGTCCAGGGGATTTCCAAGGAAAAGAAGAAGATCGACATCGTCACCGGCGCGGCAACCACGGAGCTGACCGGCAAACAGTGCTCGCCCTACGGCTTCCACTGGGCCTATGACACTCACTCGCAGGCGGTGGGTACCGGCGGCTCTCTCGTGCAGCAGGGCGGCGACAGCTGGTTCTTCGTCACCGTCGACTATGCATTCGGCTACTCGCTGAAGGATCAGACCACCAAGTTCGTCGAAAGCCATGGCGGCAAGGTGCTGGGCGAGGTGCGTTATCCCCTGGGATCGACCGATTATTCGTCCTTCCTGCTGCAGGCGCAATCGTCGGGCGCCAAGGTCATCGGCCTGGCCAATGCCGGCCTCGATACCTCCAACTCCATCAAGCAGGCGGCCGAATTCGGCATCGTGCAGGGCGGTCAGCGTCTTGCCGCACTCCTGTTCACGCTGGCCGAGGTGCATGGGCTTGGCCTTCAAGCGGCGCAGGGCGTCGTGTTGACCGAAGGCTATTACTGGGATCGCGACGACAAGAGCCGCGAATTCGGGCAGCGCTTCTTCAAGCGCACCAACCGCATGCCGAACATGATCCAGGCCGCGACCTATTCGGCGGTGACACAGTATTTGAAGGCGATCGACAAGGCCGGCACGGACGAGACCGAAGCCGTCGCCAAGCAGCTGCATTCGATGCCTGTGGACGACGCGGTGATAACCAACGGCAAGGTGCAGGCGGACGGCAACATGGTCCACGACATGTACCTCTACCAGGTCAAGTCGCCAGCCGAGAGCACCGAGGATTGGGACTACTACAAATATCTCGCCACCATTCCAGGCAACGAGGCCTTCCTCAGCGAGAAGGAAAGCGGCTGTCCGACGGCCGGCCAGTGATCGGCGCGGCCGATGGCGCCGACTGACCTGGACGCGAACGAGCCGCGGGTTGTGCTTTCCGCCCGCGGGTTGCGACGCGACTTTGCCGGCTTCATCGCCGTCAAAAACGTCGATCTCGATGTCCGCCATGGCAACATCCATGCCCTGATCGGACCCAACGGCGCCGGCAAGACGACCGTCTTCAACCTGCTCACCAAGTTCCTGGCGCCGACCAGCGGCAGGATCGAGCTGCTTGGCCACGACATCACCCGCACCTCGCCGGCCAGGGTTGCGCGGATGGGGCTGGTGCGCTCGTTCCAGATATCGGCGATTTTTCCGCACCTCAGCGTGCTCGACAATGTCCGCGTCGCGCTGCAGCGGCCGGGTGGTCTTGCCGTTCAATTCTGGCGCTCGCTCGCGGCGCTCGACCGGCTGACCCCGCGCGCCGAGGAATTGCTGCGCTCGGTTGGTCTCGACGACGCCAGGAACAGGCTCGCCGGCGATCTTTCCTATGGCAGGAAACGCGTGCTGGAGATCGCCACGACGCTCGCGCTCGATCCGAAAGTGCTGCTGCTGGACGAGCCGATGGCCGGCATGGGGCATGAGGACGTGGCCACGGTTTCCAGCCTCATCCGTTCGGTTGCCAGGGATCGCGCCGTGCTGATGGTCGAGCACAATCTGACCGTGGTGGCCGACCTTTGCGACTGGATAACGGTCATGCAGCGCGGCGAGGTGCTGGCCGCTGGCGACTACGCCACCGTTAGCCGCGACGAGCGCGTCAAGATCGCCTATATGGGCACCGCCGATGACTAGTGCCGCACCTCTGCTTGCCGTCACCGGCCTCAACGCCTGGTATGGCGAGGGCCATGCGCTGCACGGTGTCGATCTGGAAGTGTTTGCCGGCGAGACGGTCACGCTGCTCGGCCGCAATGGCGTCGGCAAGACGACGACGCTGCGCGCCATCATGGGGTTGATCCGCAAGCGGACCGGCCGGATCGCCTTCGACGGCAAGGACCTGATGCGGCTGCCGCTGCACCGCACCGCCCATCAAGGCATCGGCTTCGTGCCGGAGGAGCGCGGCATCTTCGCAACGCTGACCGTGGACGAGAATCTGATTCTGCCGCCGGTCGTCGCGCAGGGCGGCATGAGCGTCGAGGAGATATTCGATCTGTTCCCCAATCTGAAGGAGCGGCGCAACAGTCCCGGCACCAGGCTGTCGGGCGGCGAACAGCAGATGCTGGCGATCGCGCGCATGCTGCGAACCGGCGTGAAGATGCTGCTTCTCGACGAACCGACGGAGGGGCTCGCTCCCGTCATCGTGCAGCGCATCGGCGCGTTGCTGGCGACGTTGAAAAAGCGCGGCATGACGATCCTGCTGGTCGAGCAGAACTTCCGCTTCGCCAGTCGCGTCGCCGACCGTTTCTACCTGATGGAGCACGGCAAGGTGGTGGCGGGGTTTCCGGTCGGCGAACTGCCGGACCGCATGGCGCAGCTCCACGAAGTCCTGGGTGTATGATGGCGCCATGACGATGATCTTCGGAATCCCGGTTCAGGCCTTCCTCGGCCAGTTGCTGGTCGGCCTGATCAACGGCTCGTTCTACGCCATGCTGAGCCTGGGCCTGGCCGTCATATTCGGCTTGCTGCGCGTCATCAATTTCGCCCATGGCGCCCAGTATATGTTCGGCGCCTTCGTCGGCTACCTGCTTCTCACCCATCTCGGCATCGGCTATTGGCCCGCTTTGATCCTTGTGCCGCTGATCGTTGGCGTCTTCGGCGTCGTGGTCGAGCGCCTGGCGCTGTCGAGGCTGTACGATCTCGATCCGCTCTACGGGCTGCTCTTCACCTTCGGCCTCGCGCTCGTGCTCGAAGGCATCTTCCGCTATTATTACGGCGTCTCGGGAAACCCTTACGCCGTGCCGCCGCTGCTTGCCGGCGGCACCAATCTCGGCTTCATGTTCCTGCCCAACTATCGCGGCTGGGTCGTGGTCGCCTCGCTGATCGTCTGCTTCGGCACCTGGGCGCTGATCGAGAAGACCAGGCTTGGATCCTATCTGCGCGCGGCAACCGAGAATCCCCGTCTCGTCCAGGCTTTCGGCGTCAACGTGCCGTTGCTGCTGACCCTCACCTACGGCCTTGGCTCCGCGCTGGCCGGGCTTGCCGGCATTCTAGCAGCACCGATTTATCAGGTGAGCCCGCTTATGGGATCGGACCTCATCATCGTCGTCTTCGCGGTGGTGGTGGTCGGCGGCATGGGATCGATCCTCGGTGCGATCGTCACCGGCTACATGCTTGGCCTCGCCGAGGGCCTGACCAAGGTCTTCTACCCCGAGGCCTCCAATCTCGTGGTCTTCGTCATCATGGCCATCGTGCTTCTGGTCCGGCCGGCTGGCCTGTTCGGAAGGGACGCTTGACATGTCGGAAGGGACATCTGACATGACCGAACTGACGCTTCGCGAGGCATCGGCCAAAACCTCGGCACGGCTGGAATGGATGCTGGTCGGGCTCGGCATCCTGGCGCTGCTGGTAGCGCCTTTCCTGATCTATCCGATCTTCCTGATGAAGATGCTGTGTTTCGCGCTGTTTGCCTGCGCGTTCAATCTTCTGCTCGGCTATACCGGGCTCTTATCGTTCGGCCACGCCACCTTCTTCGGCGGGGCCGCCTACTTCACTGCGCATGCCGTCAAGGTCTGGGGCTGGCCGCCGGAAGCCGGCATTCTGCTCGGCATGGCGGGTGCGGCCTTGCTCGGCCTTGTCATGGGCTTTTTCGCAATTCGCCGGCAAGGCATCTATTTCGCCATGATCACGCTGGCGCTGTCGCAGATGTTCTTCTTCTTCTGTGTGCAGTCGCCCTTCACGCAAGGCGAGGACGGCATTCAGGGCGTGCCGCGCGGCATGCTGCTTGGCGTCCTCGACCTGAACGTCTCGCTGAACATGTATTACTTCGTGCTGGCGGTGTTCCTGATCGGCGTCTTCGCCATCTGGCGCATCGTCAACTCGCCGTTCGGCATGATCCTGCGCTCGATCCGCGAGAACGAGAACCGCGCCATTTCGCTGGGCTATTCCGTCGCCAACTACAAGCTGGGCGCCTTCGTCATGTCGGCGGCCCTGGCCGGGCTGGCCGGCTCGCTCAAGGCGATCGTTTTCCAGTTCGCCACGCTCACCGACGTCACCTGGCAGATGTCGGGCGAGGTGATCCTGATGACGCTTCTCGGCGGCATCGGCACCATGGTCGGGCCGATCATCGGCGCCAGCCTTGTCATTGGCCTGGAAAACACGCTTGCCACTTCCGGCTTTCCGGTGACCATCGCCACCGGCCTCATCTTCATGGTGTGCGTGCTGATCTTCCGGCGCGGCATCGTCGGCGAATTTTATGCGCGGATTTTCAAGCGGGCGGGCAAGGACTGAGCACCGGAATCTGGGGGCCGCACGCCAATGTTGGACAACTACGCGGTGGACGGGTTTGGCGTGATCCACCAGGTCGACTCCAAACCGATCAAGTATGACAAGCAGTATATTTCCTATTACGAGGACCTGAGTGACCGGACCATCAAGCTCGGATATCAGCGACTCGGCTGGGTGCTGGGGATCACTGGCGAGATTCCCCGGTCCGTGCTGGAGATTGGATATGGCACCGGCACATTCATCGAAGCCGCGAAAATAACCGGGGTCGCCGACTGCGCCGGCTGCGACATAACCAGGTTTCCGCTGCCCAAGGGCGTCCGCTTCGTCGATTGGGATGAGGCGCTCTCCAGCTCGTGGGATCTCGTCGCCATGTTCGATGTGCTTGAGCATATCCCGGATCTGGGTTTCCTCGCCCGGCTTAAGGCCCGCTACCTGGCCGTCGCCGTCCCTTATTGCCGCTGGCGCGAGCTCGGCGCCGACGGCGACGCCTGGTTCCGGACGTGGCGTATGCGTCTTCCCGACGAGCACCTCCACCACTTCGATCGTGACTCGCTGGTGGCACTCCTCGCACACAGCGGCTTCGAATGCATGACGCTGAACTGCTTCGAGGACGGGATCAGACTGCGCCCTGGGGAAGTGGGTCCGAATATCCTGTCCGGATTCTTTAGAAAGCTATAGACCTCGATCAAATCGATGCGGCTGCTTGGGACCTGGGGCAATCGCGACAATCGCCCGATCGGTACGGGAGCACTGCTGTGGGCAAATCGTGATGCGCGCATTCTTTCGATTGGTTGCCGTTATGATCGTGGTGTCCGGTGTGACCGGCTGCACCAGTGTTTCATATTATGCGCAATCCGTGCAGGGTCATCTGCGGATCATGACGGCGCGCCAGGATGTCGGAAAACTGATCGAGGACCCTTCGACGCCGAAGGCATTGCGCGCTCGAATGGCATCGGCGAGCGCCATACGACAGTTCGCAACGGATGAACTGGCGCTGCCCGACAACAACAGCTACCGCAGCTATGTCGATATCGGTCGGGACTCGGTGACATGGGCCGTCTTCGCCGCGCCGGCATTCTCGCTGACGCCGCGAACATGGTGTTTTCCCGTTTTCGGCTGCGTGCCCTACCGGGGATATTTCTCCAGGAAGTCCGCAATTGAAACCGCTGCCGAACTTCAAGGACAGGGCATGGATGTCTATGTGACGGGCATCACCGCATATTCCACGCTTGGCTGGTCGAGTGACCCGCTGCTGAGCACGATGTTCAGCGAGGATAAAACCTATCTTGCAGGGCTGGTGTTCCATGAATTGGCCCACCAGCGCGTCTACGTGCACGACGATTCCGCATTCAACGAGTCGTTCGCTGTCGCCGTCGAAACGACCGGCGTGAAAAAATGGCTGCGCGCGGCTGGCGATACCGCAGCATTGCGCCGTTACGAAGCCGCCCGGAGGCGCAAAGCTGAATTTCTTGCGCTGGTGTCGCAAACACGGGACGAGTTGGCGAAAGTCTATTCCAACGCCGGAACCTCGGAGCAAAAACTGGCCGCGAAGACGGCCGCGATCGAACGGCTGCGGATGCGCTACCGACACATGCGCGACAGGCGCTGGGGCCGATACCGGGGATACGATGCCTGGTTCGCTTCCCCGATCAACAATGCAAAGCTCGCCGCGACTTCCGTCTATAGCGATCGGGTGACCGCGTTTCTCCGCCTGTTCGATCTGTGCTCGGGCGACTATGTCAGGTTCTATGCGTCGGTCCGACGGATTGGCGCACTGGACCAAGCTCACCGTGCCGAAGCCCTTGCGGCGGCAGATCGCTGTTATTGAGTCGGTCGAAGTGACGGCCAGAAGTGTCGCGATTTATGATTTTGGTGGAATGAATCGCCTATGCACTCGGCAGCCGATGGAGGAGTTGAGTGGATCATTGGTTGGCCGAGCTCCAAAACCTCTCCGACATGATGGGCCGGTAACGGACCGGCAGGTTCCGGCATCCGACAAGTGACAGCGGCCGCTGAATTCGGTGGACTAACGTCTCAAATTGGCCCAATGCGGATATCCCGCGTTGCAGCGCTGGATTTTGAAAGCTCAGTGACATCGGACTATTGTTGAGGCTGTCGCAAACCCTTTGCAGCGCTGTATGACAGGCGTTCGCGGGAGACAATCATGTTGAAGGCTACCGAAGAGGAGATCGAGGAGGTCCAGGAATACTTTGAATGGCAGGCGCCCGACCTCGAAGTGACCTTTATGCAAAAGGTCTACTCGGAATCTGTCCTGAACACTCGCCACGATGTGTGGGATATCCATACCAACAAGGATCGCTGGTGGGTCATCACGGGCGGCACAAACCTCTACTCTCAGGAGCAGTTCCCAAATATGGACCTTGCTCTCACCTTCCATATTGGCCTGATGCTCCGCATTCCGCGTACGGAAAAACAACAGGAGGGAGATCTACGCATACTCCCGTTCGGTCCCGTCTTCGAGAAGATGGAAGAATCCGGCACCGCTGTGACGCAAGCGCATAATCTCGCGGACTATCAAGCTGTAGGCGTCCGCTGCCGGGAGGCGCTTCTCGAACTGATCAGTGTCGCGCAGGACGCGGCAATATGGACAGGCACGCTGCCACAACGTGCGAACTTCCGCGTTTGGACGGAGATCATCTGCAACGATCTTCTGCCGGGCGACACCAACAAAGAGCGTCGCGGGACCCTCAAGAGTGCGCTTGAGTCCGCATGGACGTTTTCAAACTGGCTGACGCATTCAAAGTCGGCCACTTGGATTGATGCCGAGATGGCGCAATCGTTGATCCAACACGCCATCGGCATGGCGACATCACTAATCATTCGCGAGTTGCGCGGGGTGCCTCCGGAGTGCCCGAACTGCGGTTCGCCGCATCTCGAACCCGAGCATGGCGGAAATAATGAGGCACCCGGTATACTTTGGGAACGACCGCGCTGCGCCGACTGCGGATGGGCAGGCAGGCCAGTTCCAATCCTTGATCTCGAGGACGGACGGCCAATCATCACACGCGAAGGCGAAGAAACCGACGAGTGCAGCATAATGACGGTACCGTTACGAACGATCCTGAAGCCGGGACGATCGAACCGCTGAGGAACATAGAGACCGGCCCCCCCGAACACGTCGTCTATTTTGCCTACGGGTCAAACATGTCGACCGCCCGGCTGCGCGAACGCATGCCGAGCTGCAAGCCACTCGGCATCGCCACCTTGCCGGGTCATGAACTCCGTTTTCATAAGCGTAGCGTCGACAAGTCCGCGAAGTGCAACGCATTGGCCACTGGCAACGAGAATAGCGTGATCGGGGTTCTGTTCAGCTTCGACCCTGCCGAACGTGCTGAGCTAGACAAGGCCGAAGGCGTCGGAATTGGCTACGAGCACGCGACGGTCACGGTCATTAATGACAAAGGTCGTAGGCGAAAGGTCCTTACATATCTCGCCACTTCCGACTACATCGACGACAGCCTCAAACCTTATAGCTGGTATAAGGACTTTGTCCTTGCAGGTGGCAGAGAACACGGACTGTCACCGGAGTATATTGCCAAATACATCCAGTCGGTTGAGGCGATCGAAGATTCCGACAAGACACGGGACAATAAGCAGCTGGCCACGCTCGGAAGTTTCGGGCGGTGAGACTACGGTGTCGGGGCAAGTTGCCCGGCCACACTGCGGACCCGATGTCCGCTTAAAGCGCAACACGCGACCGCATTCAGATGTATGCTTTGGGTAGCCGCAATCAACATCGTTGCGGCAAACATACAGCGCAGTCCCGACGTCCAGATGGCGACGGACCGAATCGAGAAACGGCGCGGTTGAGATCGCCCGTGCGCGGTTCTATTGGTCCGAAAACGTCACGCTCACGCCGCGTTGCCGAAAATAAGCCTGCATCAACTTGCGGCCCGAGCGGTTGTTCTGCGCCAGCTTGGTCGGATCGAACACCGCCTGTTTGATCCCCTCTCGCGTCAGCGCCGCCTTAAGCGCCGCGATATGTGTGTCGATGTCGGCATTGTCCGCCCGGAGCGAGGCATAGATGCTCTCGGTCGCCTCGGCCACGGTCAGTTCGCTCATTGGTGTCGTCCTTTGGTTGGTTGGGCGGCGCTTAGCACAGATTCGCGGTCCGCCGATACCGAGACCGTCAGTACAAAGCGCCCATCGTGAAATCGAACCGTCCTTATGGGGCTTCGTAGAGTTCCAGCGGCAATCCATCCGGGTCCCTGAAAAAGGTAAACCGTTGGTCTGTGTATGGATCGATCCGGATTGGCTCGACGGCAACGCCTGCGGCTTCCAGGCGGATAATCACGGGATCAAGATGAGCCACCGCGAATGCCAGATGTCTCAGGCCTGTAGCCTCTGGGTGGGACGGCCGCATCGCCGGTGCAGGGAAGGAGAACAATTCCATTTGGGCCGACCCGATCCGCAGATCCGCCTTCCATGACTGCCGCTCCTCCCGATAAACCTCCCGGATCAGATCGAGGCCGAGGAGTTCGACGTAGAACCGTCGCGACCGGTCGTAGTCGGTGCAGATGAGCGCGACGTGGTGAATGGCGTTCAGCATGCTGCTAACCCTGGTCAAGCTGGGAGATGAGGCCAAGGCGCTTCAAGGCCTGGATCGTCGCGCCCTCGCCACGGTGCTGATCAACCCCGAGCCCATTATCCATAACACCCGCGTTCCACCGCCAGCCGCCGCACCAGCGCCAGCACGGCATCGATGGTCGGGGTCGGCTTGTCCGTTAGCCTGCCAAGTTCCTGTACCGCGCTCACCAGCGCGTCGATCTCCATCGGCCGGCCACGCTCCAGGTCCTGCAGCATCGAGGTCTTGTGCTCGCCGACATCGCCGGCGCCCTTGATGCGCCGGTCGACCGCGATGGGAAAACGCACGCCGAGGCTTTCGCCGATCGCCTGCGCCTCCAGCATCATGGTGCGGGCGAGCGTGCGGGTGCCCTCGTCGGCAACGATCGCGGCAAGCGTGCTGCCGGTCAGCGCCGAGATCGGGTTGAAGGAGAGATTGCCCCACAGTTTTACCCAGATCTCGCTGCGGATGTCTTCGCGCACCGGCGCCTGCAAGCCGCCCTTGACCATCTCCTCGGCCAGAAGCGTGACCCGTTCGCTGCGCTCGCCCGAGGGTTCGCCGAGCGAGAAGCGTTTGCCCTCGACATGGCGGATGAGCCCCGGCGCATCTACCTCGACCGCGGGATAGACGACCGAGCCGATGACGCGGTCCGGTCCAATCCGCTGCCAGATCGCGCCGCCGGGATCGACCGCGTTCAGCCTGGTGCCTTCGAGTGGCCCGCCGACGCCGTGGAAATACCACCACGGCACGCCGTTCTGCATGGTGACGACTGATGTGTGGTCCCCAAGCAGCGGTGCGATCTGGTCGAGCGCCGGGGTGAGGGAATGGGCCTTCAGCGCCAGCACGACATAATCCTGCACGCCAAGTTCCTCGGCCTTGGCGGCGGCCCGGACGGGGACGGACGTCTCCTGGCCATCCTCGATCAGGCGCAGGCCATCTGCCTTGATCGCTTCCAGATGGGCGCCGCGCGCGACGATCGAGAGATCGGTGCGGCCGGCGGCGGCAAGCTTGGCAGCGAGATAGCCGCCGATCGCACCGGCGCCGAAGATGGTGATCTTCATCGTCAAAGCCCGAGTTTGGCGGCAAGGCCGATGCGCTGCAATTTGCCGGTCGCGCCCTTGGGGATCTCGTCCAGGATCAGGATCTTGCGCGGCACTTTGAAGTCGGCAAGCCGCGTCGCGGCATAGGTGCGGATGTCGCCCTCAGTGGCGCTGATGCCTTCGCGCAGCACAACCGCCGCCGCCACCTCCTCGCCAAGCTTGTCATGCGGCATGGCGAAGGTGACGACCTGCGCCACCGCCGGATGGTCCATCAGCACATCGTCGACCTCGAGTGGCGAGATCTTTTCGCCGCCGCGATTGATGATCTCCTTGAGCCGACCGGTGACCCTGAGATAGCCATCCCCGTCCAGCACGCCCTGGTCGCCGGTGTGGAACCAGCCATGCGCGAAAGCCGTGGCGTTGGCATCCGGGTTCTTTTCGTAGCCCGTCGTGACATTGGGCCCGCGGATGACGATCTCGCCGGTCTCGCCTGCATCGAGCAGCCGCCCGTCGGGCGCCATCACAGCCACCTCCGGCCCGGCGGAGGCACCAACGCTGCCGGGCTTGCGCTGGCCCGGCGGCAGCCGGTTCGAGGCCATCTGGTGAGCCGCCTCGGTCATCCCGTAGGATTCGATCACTGGGCAGCCGAAGGTCGCTTCCAGCTCGGTCATGACCTGCGCCGGCAGCGACGCCGAGGACGAGCGGATGAAGCGCAGGCGCGCCGCCGCCAGCGCCTCGGTGTTGCGTGCCGCGCGGGCCAGGATCGCCTGATGCATGGTCGGCACCGCCGTGTACCAGCTCGGCTGCGCCTCGCTCAGCCACTGGAAGAAGCGCAGCGCGTTGAAACCCGGCGTGCAGTAGATGCTGCCGCCGGCAGCCAGCGACGACAGCACGGCCGCGATCAGGCCGTGAATGTGGAACAGCGGCATGATATTGAGGCAACGGTCATCGGCCGTCAGGCCAAGGGTGCCGCCGATATGAGCTGCCGAGGCCGCGATGTTGGCATGGCTGAGCGGCACCAGTTTTGGACGCGATGTCGTGCCGGAGGTATGCAGCAGCAGCGCAATGTCGCTGTCTTGCGCCATGTCGGGCGGGGCCTTCGGTCCGATCGCCGCGCCCTCGATAGCAAAACTGCCGGCGGGTGTGCCGGGCTGCACGACAAGCCGCAGCACGCCGATGCCGAGGCGCTCGGCCACCGTCACCGCGGGGCCGGTCTCACCCTCCGCGACAAGGATCGCCTTGGCGCCGATGTCGGTCAGGTAGAAATCGAGCTCGTCGGCCCGGTAGGCGGGGTTGAGCGGCGCCGTCGAGGCGGCGGCCGCCACGGCGACGAAGGCGGTGGCCATCTCGGGCCCGTTCGGCAGCACGATCGCTACCCTGTCGCCGCGGCCGATGCCGCGCGCATGCAGCTGTTTTGCCGTGTCGGCGATCATGCTGCGCAATCCGCCATGGCTGAGCGTTGCCCTATCGAGCGCCAGAATGGCGGGGGCGTCGTCGGCGCCGGCGGCCAGACGGCGGGAGAGATCTGCGTGGGTTTCAGTTTGGGTCATGATCACCGGCTGGATTTCGAACGATTACTGGCGAGAGCCCTTCTGACGGGCTTGCCTCGATATGGGCGCCATTGGACAACGGATCGCCTCAATAGCCAAGCGCCAAACCATCCTTGCGCGGATCGGAAGCGCCGGTCAGCGTCCCCTTCTCCCAGTCGATCAGCACCACTTGCCCGCCGCCAAGCGGATGATGCGGTTCGGCGATGCGGTGGCCGCGCCGGCGCAGGCCCTCGGTTGCATCAGTGGGAACGCCACGCTCGGCTTCCACTGTGTCATCGTTGTAAAACACCCTCGGCGCATCCAGTGCCTGCTGCGGGTCCATGCCGAAATCGATCATGTTGGTGAGCAGGTGGACATGGCCAAACGGCTGGTAACCGCCGCCCATGACGCCGAACGGCATCACCACGCGGCCGTTCTTCGTCGCCATGCCCGGCATGATCGTGTGCATCGGCCGCTTGCCCGGCGCGATCGCGTTCGGATGCGCCGGGTCGAGGCGGAAGCTCGAACCACGGTTCTGCAGCACGATACCGGTCTTCGGGCCGACGACGCCACTGCCGAACGAATAATAGGTCGAGTTGATGAAGGAGACCGCGTTACGGTCGCGGTCGACGATGGAGATATAGACCGTGTCGCTGCCGGGCAGCTCGACGCGCGGCAGATGCGTCATGGCGCGGTCGCGGTCGATCTCGGCGCGTAGCCGGTCGGCATAGGCGCCGGACAGGAGCTGCTTCAGGGGCACCGGGACATGGTCCTGGTCGCCGACATAGCGGTCGCGGTCGCGGTAAGCCAGGCGCCCGGCCTCGATCTCCAGATGCAGGCGTTCGGCGCCGTTGGGGTCGAGCCCGCCAAGCTCGAAGCCCGACAGCAAATTGAGCATCAAAAGCGCCGTCAGCCCCTGATTGTTCGGCGGCATCTGGTGGATCTCATGGCCGCCATAGGAGGTGCTGACCGGCGCCACATAGTCGCCTCTGGTCGCGGCAAAATCCTCGGCCGTATGAAGTCCGCCCAATTCGTTGAGCCGGCTCACCATATCGTCGGCGACCGCGCCTTCGTAGAAACCGGACCGGCCGTGTTTGGCGATGATGCGCAAGGTCGCCGCCAGTTCCGGCTGCCGATGGACGTCACCCGCCTTCGGCGCCCTGCCGCCGGGCAGGAAGATGCGCGCGGCATGCTCGTCGGCCGACAGGTCGGTCTCCGGCTCGGCCCAGTCGAAGGCGACGCGGTCGTGCACGACATAGCCGTTCTCGGCATAGTGAATGGCCGGCGCCAGCGCCTCGGCAAGGCCCTTGCGGCCATGGTCTTCGAGCAGGCGGCTCCAGGCGTCGACGGCGCCCGGTACGGTGACCGCATGCGGACCCTGCAGCGGGATGCGGTCGAAGCCTTTTTCGAGATACCAGCCGACCGTCGCCCTGGCCGGCGCCCGGCCGGAGCCATTGAAGGCCAGCACATTGCCTTGTCCTCCGGGAGAATAAAGCACGAAGCAGTCGCCACCGATGCCCGTCGATTGCGGCTCGACCACACCCTGCACGGCGGCGGCGCAGACCGCGGCGTCCATGGCATTGCCGCCGGAGCGCAGCATGTCGATGGCCGCAAGCGTTGCAAGCGGATGCGAGGTCGCGGCAACCGCCTCGGTGGCACGAACCGGCGAGCGGCCGGGAAACTGGAAATCACGCATTCTGTCTGGATATCCCCTAGTCACTTCTGCAAATTGGTCACTTCTGCGAATTGATCTGGTGAAATCAATGCCGCCGGCCGAAGATCTGCGCAACCGACAACAGCACGACCGACAGAACGATCAGGCAGGTCGAGATGGCGGCGATCGTCGGGTCGATCTGGTCGCGCAGCGCATTGAACATGCGGCGCGTCAATGTCGTCGTCTCGCCGCCCGATATGAACAGCGAAACCACCACTTCGTCGAAGGAGGTGATGAAGGCAAACAGCGCGCCCGAGACAATCGAGAAGCGGATCTGCGGCATCGTCACCTGCCAGAAGGCGGCGACGCGGCCGGCGCCAAGGCTGCGCGCCACGCGCTCCTGGTTCATGTCGTAGGAGCGCAATCCCGACAGCACGGTCAGCACCACCAACGGCAGCGCCTGCACCGTATGCGCGATGACCAGGCCGGTCAGCGTGTTGTTGAGGCCGATGCGCGCATAGAGAAAGAAGGTGCCGATGCCGATCAGGATCACAGGGACGATGAGCGACGCCGTCAGCAGCGCGTTGATGGTGCCGTTGAAGCGCAGCGTGCCCCGGTTGATGGCATAGGCGGCCGCGGTGCCGAGCGGCGTCGCCACCAGCACGGTCATGACAGCCACCTTGACCGAGACGATCGTGGCATCGCGCCACTCCAGCGACCCGAAATAGGCCTGGTACCAGCGCAGCGACCATTGCTGCGGCGGGAATTGCAGCAGCGTCGAATCGGAAAACGACATGATGACGATGATGATCGACGGTGCGATCAGGAACAGCAGCACGAGGCCGCCGAAGCAATAGAGCCATAGGCGTTGCCGGTGCGAGATAGGCAGGCCGAGATCCCTACTCATCTCGAACTCCACACGCCGGTGGCACGCGCGCCGAGCAGCCACTGGAACAGGCCGAGAAGCGCCAGCGTCACCACCAGCAGCACCACGCCCAGTGCTGCACCCGCGCCCCAGTTTGAATAGAGGCTGGTGGTCTGTTCCATGCGCATCGCCCACATGATGACCTTGCCGCCGCCCATCAAAGCCGGCGTGACGAAGAAGCCCAGGCAGAGCACGAAGACGATGACCACGCCCGAGGCGAGGCCTGGCAGCGACAGCGGAAAGAAGATCTGCCGGAAGGTGGCAGTCGGGCCGGCGCCGAGATTCATGCCGGCGCGCAGGCAGTCGGTGTCGATGGTCTTCATCGAAGCGTAGAGCGGCAGCACCAGGAACGGCAGCAAGATATGCGTCATGCCGATGACGACGCCGGAAAAATTGTTGGCGAGCGATAGCGGCTGGCTGATGATTCCGAGATCGATCAGCCAGCTGTTGATCAGTCCCTTGCGCTGCAGGATCACCAGCCAGGCATAGGTGCGCACCAGAACCGATGTCCAGAACGGCAGGATGACGAAGATCAGGCAGATCGACGCCGCCCGCCGCGACAGTTGCGACAGCATGTAGGCCAAGGGATAGCCGAGCAGCACGCAGGCGCCGGTGACGATGAAGGCGACCTTGAAGGTGGTGATGAAGGTCTTGATGTAGGAGGCCTGCTCGAAGAATCGCGCATAATTGGCGGCGCTGAAGCCGCCCGCTTCGTCGAACAGCGACAGCCAGAACAGCCAGCCGATCGGCACGATGATGATGGCGAAGACCAGAAGCAGGCTTGGCGACAACAGCGCCAGCAGCCGTAGTGATTCACGCCGGGCGTCGGCGTGAAGTCCCTGCGTGTTGAGCTCCCGGCCTGCGGCGCTGCCGATCTCTTCCATGAGGGCGGGCTGCGCGCTCATCAGTCTGCCGCCACCAGGATCGTGTCCTGCGCATCGAGACCGAATGAGACTGGCTGGCCGGGCGCCGGCATTTTGGCCAGCACATCGCTGCGGCAATAGTCGCGCAAAGTCAGCTGGCGGCCGTCGCGCAACGCCGCGTAGCAGACGAAGCTGTCGCCCTGATAGATGATGTCGCTGACTTTCGCCTCGAGCACGTTGACGCCGCTTGTCGGTTCGGCGTCTGCCAGGAGCCGCAGCTTTTCCGGCCGCACCACCATCAGGTGCTGGCCTGCCGCCGGCACTGGTGCCGCGGTATGGATTCTCCGGTCCTCGTACCAGACGGAGCCGTTGCGGCACTCGACCGGAATGAAATTCGATTCGCCGATGAAGCCGGCCACAAATCGCGTTTGCGGCCTGGCGTAGAGGGTTTCAGGCTTGTCGAGCTGTTCGATGCGCCCGGCGTTCATGACCGCGATGCGGTCGGACATGGTGATGGCTTCGCGCTGGTCGTGCGTGACATAGACGGTGGTCATGCCGAGCCGGCGATGCAGGGCGCGCAGCTCGATCTGCATGTGCTCGCGCAGGCCCTTGTCGAGCGCCGACAAGGGTTCGTCCATCAGCACGATGCGCGGCTCGAAGACGATGGCGCGCGCCAGCGCCACACGCTGTCGCTGGCCGCCGGAGAGCTGGTCGACCCGGCGCTCGCCCAGGCCCTGCAATTTCACCAGATCGAGCGCCTTCTCGACACGTTCGGCCGTCTCGGCCGCGGCGACGCCGCGCTGCTTCAGCGGAAAGGCGATGTTGTGGAAGACGTTCATGTGCGGAAACAGCGCGTAGTTCTGGAACACCATGCCGATGTTGCGCTTGTGCGGCGGCGTGGTGATGATCTCGTCGCCGCCGACCCTGATCGAGCCGGCATTGGCCCGCACGAAACCGGCCAGGATCATCAGCAGCGTCGTCTTGCCGGAACCGGAAGGGCCGAGCAGCGTCAGGAATTCGCCGGCCTCGACATCGAGGTTAAGGTCGCGCAGCACAGGCACGCTGCCAAATCGTTTCTCGATCCCGCGCATGCCGATGGGCAACGCGGATGGCGCAATGGACAAGATTTTTCGCTCCTTAGCCGCAGAGAACAGGTGGCGAGGCAGTGGCTGGTTACGCTGCCCGCCGTAAGCTTGTGTCCGCAGCCTATTGCTGGATCAGATTGTTGAACTTCTCCGTCGCCTCGATCAGATTGTCGCGCCAGAATTCTGCATCCTGCAACACCTGCTTCTTGACGTTTTCGGGCGCCGAATTGATGTCCTTGATCCTGTCCTGCGGGATCTTGCCGGTCTCGAAAGCCTTCTCGTTTACCGGGCCATTGTCGACGTAGAGCGGCAGATTGGCCTGCAGCTGCGGGCTGACGAACATCGCAAGCGCCTTCATCGCGGCTTCCTTGTTCTTGGCACCCTTGGGGATGACCATGCAGTCGGCGGTCAGCACGCCCTGATCGAAGGAGAAGCTGACCGGCGCGCCTTCCTTCTTCAAGGTGCCGGCGCGGCCGTTCCAGATGCTCGCCATGTCGACTTCGCCGTCTTTCACCAGTTGCATGGCCTGCGCGCCGGAGGTCCACCAGGCGTCGACATGGCCACGGATCTTGTCGACCGATTTCAGCGCGCCGTCGACATCCACGGGATAGACCTTGTCGATCGGCAGGCCCGAGGCGAGAGCCGCGACGCTCAGCGTTTCGGTCGCCTGGCTGCCGCTCAACGCGCGCCGTCCCGGAAACTTTTCCACGTTCCAGAAGTCGGCCCAGGTCTTGGGGCCTTTGTCGCCGAACACATCAGTCCGGTAGATCAGCACGACGGAGGTGTAGGAAATGCCGACCCAGTCATCGTGGACAAGCTTCGGGTTGATGCCGGTCTTATCGATGATGCCGTAGTCGAGCTTTTCGAACAGCCCTTCCTTCGAACCGCGCGCGCATTCGTCGGCGCCAAGTTCGGTGATGTCCCATTTCACTGCATTGCCGGTCACCTGCAGCCGGACGTCGTCGAGGCCGTTGGTGGTGTCCTCCTTGATGGTGATGCCGAGCGCGTCGGCTGTCGGCTTGAAGAACGCCTTGGTCTGCGCTTCCTGGTAGGTGCCGCCCCACGAGGCGACAGTGATGGTATCGCCCGCCACGGCGGGGGCCGCGACCGCTGCCACGAGGGCGGCCACCGCGACAACGCTGATGCTTCTGGTCCTGTTCATTTTCGGCTCTCCACCGGTGTTCCCATTGTTTTTGATTTCGCATGCTATTTTGTATACAATTTAAAGTGTAGCTTCGGGATCAGCGATGTCAACACCGATCGGCGCGCCTGGGGTCGTCGACCCGGGCTGGGAGATGGGGCGCCGGAGCGTGGCAAACCGCGCCGACTTTGAATACAGCTATGCGTGAGAACGTATGCCGGCAGAAAGACCGGAGAACTGGAAACGGAACTTGGCCAAGGAAACCAAAAACACGCTGCGCGACTCGGTCTATTCCGCGCTCAAGGCGATGATCGTGACCGGCCAGATCCCGCCGGGATCGCGCGTCACCGAGAACGACATCGCCGCAAAACTCAATGTCAGCCGCACGCCGGTGCGCGAGGCCTTCAACCGCCTCGAGCGCGACGGCCTGGTCACCGGCCGGCCGCGCCAGGGCTATGTCGTCACCGAGTTCGACATCAACATGTTCCGCGAGGCCTTCGAGATCCGCGAACTGCTCGACGGCCACGCGACGGAACTGGCCGCCGCTGCTGCGACGGAACAGGACAAGGCGCGGCTGCGTGTCATGCTGGCCGAATGCGAGCGGCTGGCCGCCATTCCGGAGCGCACCACGCGCGAAAAATTCCAGGAGCTCGAAGTCGGCATCGACCTGCACCGCGTCATCGCCGAAATCAGCGGCAATGCGATGCTGCATGGCATGCTGTGCGGCATCCTCGACAAGTGCCAGCACTATGTCTGGACCGAACTGTTGTGGCTCGACGAATGGAAGATCGCCCGCGACGAGCATGCCGAGATCGTCGAGGCGATCTGCGCCGGCGATGCCGCCCGAGCCGGCACGCTGGCCCGCGCCCACGTAAGGGGCTCGCGCGACAATGTGCTGCGCCTGCTGCAGGCGAAATCGGACTACCAGAGTTTTCTGGCCAAGGCGTCCTGAGCGGCGCTGGTGGCGGCGTCAGATGGTCCATATGGATATTGCTATCGACAGCACTACTATATGTCTCACGAACTGCGACGAGGACGGTCCAGTGCTTCCCTCGACAGGGCTCGATCGGTTGAGCGCATTTTCGGATGGCGTGTTCGCCGTCCTCATCACGGTGCTGGTCCTCGACTTGCGCCCGCCGGAGTTGCCGACGTTCAAGGCGCTTCTGGAGCTCTGGCCGACATGGCTGAGCTACAGCGTCAGCTATCTCTTCATCGCCATCGTCTGGGCGAACCATCATCATCTGTTACGCCACGCCAGGGAGGCGACAGCCAGCCTGATGTGGTACAATTTCGCACATCTGTTCTCGGTTTCGCTGCTGCCGCTGGCGACCGCGTGGATGGCGGTCAGCGAGCTGGCGCCGCAGCCGGTCGCCTTCTATGCCGCCGTCTTCTTCCTGGTGAACCTGACCTACATTCTTCTGATCCGCGAACTCATCGACCCGATGCCGGAGAACGCGGTTCCGCTCGCGGTGCGCAAGCGCATGCGCATCCGGTCGCTCGCGACGCTCTGTCTATTCGCGCTGGCGGGGCTGGTCGCCCTGAAATATCCAGTCGCGGGCTTGGCGATCTGTTGCTGCTGCTTGGCCGTCTATCTCAGGCCGGAAGCGCCGGGGGCAGGCAAAAGCTCGGGCAAAGGCTGAATTCTCGCACCCGACGCGTTAAACGGCTTCAGCCCTTGCGCTCCTGAAGGCTGTTGCCGCCATCGACCACCAGCAGGGCGCCGTTGACATAGCTGGCGCCTTCCGAGGCCAGGAACACGACCGCGGCGGCCACCTCATCCGGTCGCCCGGCCCGCGCCGGCGGCGTATTCAGGGCGGCTTGCCGCTCCATCTCGCTCGACGACCCTGTTTCGATCCAGCCGGGAGCCACGGCATTGACGGTCACGCCGCTTTTCGCCACTTCGAGCGCCAGCGTGCGTGTCAGGCCGACCATGCCGGCCTTGGCGGCGGAATAGGCTGATGTGCCTTCGAAAGACACCAGCGGCCCGGTGACCGACGCCACATTGACGATGCGCCCGTAGCCCGCTTCGACCATCGCCGGCAGAAACGCCTTCGTGACGAGGAATGCCGTCTTCAGGCTGACGTCGATCCCCTGATCCCAGTCGGCCTCGGTCATGGCGAGAAACGCCTTGTCGACCGATGGCGATGCCAGCGAGCCCATGCCGGCATTGTTGACCAGTATATCGACCGCGCCGACATCGGCCCGCAGCCGCGTGACATCGGCAGCGATGGTGAGATCGGCGATTGCGGCCCTGGCATCGATGCCTTCTGCACGGAGCTCAACGGCGCGATCGAGCACACGTGCACTGGCACCGGTGAGAAAAACGGCATGGCCGGCTTGGCCGAGCTGCCGGGCAATGGCAAAGCCGATGCCGTCGGCCGCTCCGGCCCCGGTGATAAGTGCTCGCTTGGTGGTAGTGATGGATGTCAATTCAGGCTCCGTTGGTTCCGCCTGCCGTGCGCGGTCGAACGCCAGCGGTCACAATCGTCGAACCATATAATCCATGGGGTACATAGCGCGCCTATTTTTCCTGTTAAATCGCATGCAGCGCGTCGACGGTATGGAAACCCGAAACACGTTCCATCATGGAAATTCAGTCCGACCAGCTCGCGGCTGTGAAAAAGAAGTAGGGGGAAATAGTCCTAGGTTGTGACAGGCTTCGGCAAGGTGAGCCAAGGTGGACGCTTGAGGTGGACCCGACTGCCGCCGACACTTATCTTGCGATCATACCGGGCTGAGAACTCGGAAATGAGCATGAGCGCCGCGAAGTAGGCTTCCGTCGCATAGCGGATTGTCCATTTCGTACCCAGACCGTACCGTCCTTCCATCATCTCGCGTGAATTGGGGAGCTTCTTTAGGAGGCCGCGGTTGATGCCGGAACAATGCGGAAGCGCGTCGTCGTAAAGGTAAAAAAGGTCGTGGGTTTCACGATACTTTCTGCCTGTCTTTTGAAGAATGAATGCCTTTATCGTCCGTTCGATTGCCATCTGCATCGACCACATTGCAGCGCCCCTTGCGGTATCACTATCAGTAAGCAGACCTATTGCCGCGTTTTGAAGATCAGAAAGAACCCCATCAATCAATTCCGTGATTTCATGATCCGGCGCGGTCACTCCCATCGTGTTCATTCTGATCCTGCGCAAGGCGGTGGCCACCGCCGTCGTCCTCGTTTTCAGTTTTCGGCTTTCCGTCAGGTCTATCTTCGCGAGGTTGGGCGGGTTTACGAGCCAGTCGGTGGGCGTCTCGCCCTGTTCAATGCCAAGGGGGAAATGAAGCCAAACGGTTTCACCAGGTGTCCCCGGCGTGGTGCGTGTTAGTGGAACGCGGATTTCAATCGGGACATGCCGAACAAGCACTACGCCCGACGCAAAACCCTCCCCGCTACTCTGATCAAAAGCACTTCCGTAGGTATCGCGATACCATGTCTCAATATGGTGGAAGATCACCGCAAACCATGGTTTCCCTGCAAAATCCTCCTTCGTGTCGCCCCGAATGTCCAGAATGCTTTCTAGAACGAACTTGATTGAAGCCCTAAGCGGACGTTGCCAAAGTGGGAGCTCCTCCACCTGAAGCTCCAAGTCGATTAGCTGCATATGCTCGGCAATAGCTTCTTCAAGCGTCACTTAGGACCTCCGGTCGTGCGGAACAATTATATGATGGAGAAGGAAGTAACGGACAGGTCGACGCTTTTCCCATAGATGTTCGAAAATTGCGGATTGTTGCCCCGTCGCCGCGTTCCCATGTTCCGGCACTCAAACCGGAGACAATGAAATGCCGAAGTCAACAATCAGTGCCGCCCTTTTACAAGAGCACCTTCACGGTGGCGGGTCGGTCTATGAAGAGGGGCAGAAAGCCTGTCGACGCCACGTCCCGCTGCGCAAATGCCCCTATACGGATAGCGGTCGCCGTGAAAGGTGGATGAAGGGCTGGCACGATGAACAGGCTGAGTTCATGACCAGCTAGGTCGTCCGCATGAGATCTATGAGGTCTGCCGAACTTGAACTGAAGCGCAAGGAGTATTTCAGTCCTCCCGGTTCGCCCATGCGATCATTTCGTCCGTCACTTGAACCGGTCGGGACTGATAGAGCTTTGAGATTGTTACGAACCGATCAAGGACCTTTTGGTCAACATCCGCGTCCACGTCAAAATCTCGTTTGAGCCGTTCTTTGGTTTCCCGCCAGACCTTCAAGGCGTAACCTGCCAAATCCTCCTTGATCGAAATCTTGAAGGGGTCTTTGATGTCTTCAGGTATCTCGCGAAACTGCGCCCAGCGCCGATTGTAGCCTTCATTGTCACGGACGGGACTTCCAAACTCCTGCTCGATCCTTTGCCTTGCAGCCTCTTTTCCTTTATTCGTAGCGGCTCTTAGTTTCCTGATTTCGGGCATCGTCATGTCGAAAAGGAAAGTGTCATCCATTTCCTTTTTGATGTCCGAAAAATCGACCTTCTGTCCAAGGGTGTTGTGCTGCGTGACAAGATCATCATAGAGCTTCCAATGATCATTCCACTTTCCTGCAACCCCGATACGCCCCGCCTTCACCTTTCCAAGTATAACTTCCCGCGTGTAGATCGAAACGATATCGCGCAAGCGTTCAATGAGGTCAGCGGCTTCTTTCTGCTTGTCCTCCCAAAGCTCCGCTTCAAAGCCCAGCCCTTTGAAGCGTTTGAAGCGCGAAACGTTGGCGTAGAGAAAGCTGAGAAAGCCAAGGCCAAAGACTGCGGCGGCTTCTGTCACTTTTTCCTGATAGATCAATGTCAGGCTCGCGCCGAGCAGGGCCAAGCCGACGATCACAAACAAGACCCGTTCCCAATTCGTAACGAACCACTTCCCAAAGGGTTTAAGCATTGCCTTGATTGATCCCCGCGCCTTCTTGCATAGATGGCGGGAAGATCGGCAATGCGCAACTGCTACCCGTTCCGTGAGGCTGCCCGAGAATGGCTTCCTCACGGTTTGTCACCCTCGATGAGAGTAGGACAGCCAGTGAACCGCATATGAAATTAGTGGGAGTATCCGTGGGGCTTTGAGCCCCATTCCGGGATTTTTACGGCTTTTTGTTCCCCTCTAGGCTGTTGAAGGCAACATAGAAAAGGTCGGAAATCCCAACGGTCTCATATAATTGTTTGGCGCGCCCGAAGAGATTCGAACTCCTGACCCCCAGATTCGTAGTCTGGTGCTCTATCCAGCTGAGCTACGGGCGCGCAACAGGCCATGCTTTCCATGACCCCGCAATCCGATCGTAAACGACCGGTCGCGACGAGACGTGTTCCCTAGCGACTGAATTTCGGAAAAGCAAGCCGATCCGGCAAAAGTTTTGTCACAAGTGCCTTGGTTGGTGATGAAGGCTGGGATTCCGGCAGATGGCAACGGTCCGAAGTTGAGCCGGTTCCTGCTCATTGGAAGAAGCATCGGGCCAGAGGACAAGAGGGCCGGGCGACCCGGCGCTCTAAACCGTCACGCCGGGCGGCGCAGGCCGTTGCGGGCCTGGTCGAGCCGGACCGGCTGGTCGGGGATGGTGACGGCGAATGTGGTGCGCCCGCCAATGCTCTCGACCAGCTCGACCGTGCCGCCGTGCGCGCGGATCAGTTCGTGCGCGATCGCCAGGCCAAGGCCGGTGCCGCCGCTGCGCGCCGAGCCGCGAAAGGCCGCGAACAGGTTTTCGCGCGCCTTGGGCGGCAGGCCGGGGCCGGTGTCGCTGACGGCGATGCGGCTGACGCTGCCCAGGCGCACGGCCGACACCGCCAGGCGGCGCACCAGGGCGCTTTCACTGTCGGCCGCCATCGCCTGCACGGAATTCCGGCACAGATTGGTCAGCACCCTGAACAACTGGTCGGAATCGGCATCGACCTCGAAGGCCGGCTCGACCGAATTGACGAACTCGATGCCTTGCTCGATGTCCAGCAGGCCGTGCACGTCCTCGACCAGTTGCCGCAGCCTCAGGCGTCGGCGCGCCGGCGGCGGCTCCTGCGTGCGGCCGTAGTGAAGCACGCCTTCGGAATAAGACACGGCGCGGTCGAGCGCGCGCAGCAGTTTCGGCGCGAAGGCCTGCACCGTCGGATCCTTGACCTGACGCAAGCGGTCCGACATCAGCTGCGCGGAAGCCAGGATGTTGCGCATGTCATGGTTGATCTTGGAAACCGCCAGGCCGAGATCGGCAAGATGCTTCTGCTCGGAGAGCATTTTTTGCAGCCGTTCCTGCATCTGCGACAGCTCGCGCTCGGCAACGCCGATCTCGTCGGCGCGGGCAGCCGGATGGATGATCCGCCCGGGATCGTCAGGGGCTTCGGAGAAAGATAGCATCGAGCGCGTCATCGTCCGGATCGGTCCGATCATGATCAGGTCGATGGCGGCGTAGACCAGCATGGCGGTGAACAGCGAGATCAGCAGCGAGACGAAGGCGACGTTGCGCGAATAGCGCAGCATCGCGTTGCGCAGGCTGTTGTCGGGCATGATCAGCTCGAACTCCTTGTCCGAGTCGCCGACCGGACCGAAGACGCGCAGCATACGGTCGCCGCCGAAAAACAACGTGTCGAGCGCACCGGTCATGCCCTTGATCATGCCGATCGAGGCGATATCGATGTGTTCGTCGACCTTCGGCGGCATTTCGGCCACCACCAGCAGCCGCGAGACGCCTCCGTCGCGCACCGCGATCGCCTTGGCGCCGATCGCCATCAGCACGTCGTTCTGCGCCGTGCGCGACAGCGAGGTGGGTTCACCCTGCACCAGCACGATCGACACCGCCGCCGCCGTGCTCAGCCGCTCCTTCAGCCAGTTCAGCCGGTAGCTCGCGATCCAGGGCAGGAAGATCAGCACTTCGGCCAGCAGCACGAAGACGATGGTCAGCAGCAGCAGCTTGGTCGACAGGCCGCGCGACAGCGGCACCGTGCGCACGCTGGCCGGCGCCTCGGTGGACCCCGCCGTGCCGATCCCTTCCTGTGCCTGTATGGTTTCGCTCATGCGGCTAATGTCTTCACGATCACTTGATCAACGCAGATTAGGCGATTACGGCTTTTTTGCCAATTTCATCCTTGGTCGCAAACATAAACCGGCCTGAATGGCGAAGCTTTCGGCCCGACGACTCCGGATTGACTTCCAAAAGCCTTCTTTCTATAAGCCCGCACACGCTCGGGCCATTCGTCCCGGCGCGGTTTCGATCGCGCCAAAGCCGGCCCGGCAAAGCTCCTGTTACACAGTGACAGAATCAAGAAGGGCCGCACCCCGCGGTATTAAAACAAATGAAGCGTACCTACCAACCGTCCAAACTCGTCCGCAAACGTCGGCACGGCTTTCGTGCCCGCATGGCCACCAAGGGTGGTCGCGGCGTCGTCGCAGCTCGCCGCAACCGCGGTCGCAAGCGGCTCAGCGCCTGAACGGAAGACGAGATCGTTGCCCGCATCCGGCAAGCCAGTGGGACCAAATCCCAAGCGGCTTCTGAAGCGCGCGGAATTCCTGGCTGTCCGTCGTGGTGAAAAACGACGCGGGCGGCTTTTTCTCGTCGAAGTTCTCGACCGCGGCGACGGCCTGTCGCCGCGCGTCGGCTACACCGTCACCAAGAAGGTCGGCAATGCGGTTGTCCGCAACCGCGTCCGGCGGCGGCTGCGAGAAGCCGTCCGTACGCACGCCGCAAGTGACATGGCGCCTGGCAATGACTATGTCATCGTCGGGCGCGAAGACGTGCTTACCACTCCGTTCGGCCAGTTGAAGGCCGAACTCTCCCGCCGACTGCGCGGAACACGATAGGCCAAGGGCTTTCGATGGAAAACAACCGGAACTTCTTCATCACCATCGCGCTGTCGGTGCTGATCCTGGCGGTATGGCAATATTTTTATGTGTTGCCGCGCA
Source organism: Mesorhizobium sp. M7A.F.Ca.US.005.03.1.1 (assembly GCF_003997975.1). Lineage (NCBI taxonomy): Bacteria > Pseudomonadati > Pseudomonadota > Alphaproteobacteria > Hyphomicrobiales > Phyllobacteriaceae > Mesorhizobium > Mesorhizobium sp. M7A.F.Ca.US.005.03.1.1. The sequence goes on along the minus strand of NZ_RZRO01000034.1, from coordinate 15,004 downwards.
GCGAAGCGCAGCGCGAGGCCGCCCGCGTCGAACAGCAGCGCGTCGAGGAGCAGAAGAAGGCCGCCGGCACCAATCCCGGTACCGACACCGGAACGCCCGCCGCCCCTGGCGCCATTCCCAACGCACCCGGCACCGATGCCGTGACGCCGGCCGGCCGCGAACAGGCGCTCGCCACGACGACCCGCGCGAAGATCGACACGCCGAGCCTTGAGGGTTCGATCAACCTGACCGGTGCCCGTCTCGACGACCTCAAGCTCAAGCACTACACCGAGACGGTCGACAAGAACTCGCCCGAGATCAGCCTGCTCAACCCGGCGGCACTGCCCAATGGCTACTATGCCGAGATCGGCTTCGTCGGCAACGACAAGACCGGCGCGGTGCCCGGTCCCGAAACAGTGTGGGCTATCGACGGCAATGCGACACTGACGCCGACGACCCCGGTCACGCTGACCTATTCGAACGACAAGGGCCTGACCTTCAAGCGCACCTTTTCCGTCGACACCAACTACATGTTCACGGTGTCCGACACGGTGCAGAATGCCGGCACGGCCGCCGTCTCGCTGTCCAATTACGGCCGCGTCACCCGCTTCGACAAGCCGCTCGTTGCCAGCACCTATGTGCTGCATGAGGGCCTGATCGGCTTCACCGGCACGGAAGGCCTGCAGGAACACAAATACGCGTCCATCGAGAAGGACAAGCAGTTCACGCCGGGCAAGTCGACCGACGGCTGGCTCGGCATCACCGACAAATACTGGGCGGTGACGCTGGTGCCGACCGAGAAGCAGCCGTTCCAGCCGCGCTATGCCTATTTCGAGGACGGCCGCCATCGCTACCAGTCCGACTTCCTCACCGACCCGATCACCGTCGATGCCGGCCAGTCGGCGACGGTGGAGAGCGAGATCTTCGCGGGCGCCAAGGAAGTCGGCAAGATCAACGCCTATGCGGAAGACCGTCATATCAAGCGGTTCGACCTTTTGATCGACTGGGGCTGGTTCCACTTCATCACCAAGCCGATGTTCTGGCTGATCGACACGCTCTACAAATTCTTCGGCAATTTCGGCCTGGCCATTCTCGCCACCACCGTCATCGTCAAGGCCATCTTCTATCCGCTCGCCAACAAGTCGTACGCGTCGATGGCGAACATGAAGAAGGTGCAGCCGAAAATGCTCGAGATCCGCGAGAAATACGCGGACGACAAGATGAAGCAGCAGCAGGCGATGATGGAGCTGTACAAGACCGAGAAGATCAACCCGCTTGCCGGCTGCTGGCCGGTGGCACTGCAGATCCCGGTCTTCTTCTCGCTTTACAAGGTGCTCTACATCACCATCGAAATGCGGCACGCGCCGTTCTTCGGCTGGATCCAGGATCTGGCCGCGCCCGATCCGACGTCGCTGTTCAACCTGTTCGGCCTGATCCCGGTCACCCTGCCGCACATGCTGATGATCGGCGTCTGGCCGCTGATCATGGGCGTCACCATGTTCCTGCAGATGCGCATGAACCCGACGCCGCCGGATCCGACGCAGGCTGCGATCTTCACCTGGATGCCTGTCATCTTCACCTTCATGATGGCGGGTTTCCCGGCCGGCCTGGTCATCTACTGGGCCTGGAACAACACGCTGTCGATCCTCCAGCAGGGCATCATCATGAAGCGCCAGGGTGCCAAGATCGAGCTGTGGGACAATCTGGTCGCGCTGTTCCGAAAGAAACCATCACCGGCCGAATAGAAGGCGCAGCGCTTTCTCCAGCCTTCAAAGCCCCGCCTCGCGCGGGGCTTTTCGTTTAAGCAGCTCCGGCATCACGTTCCCGTGATCGGCGAAACTTGCGCCCCCTCGGCGGCGTGACTGCCTGTGCGTTTCCAAAGGCTATCAATTCCGATCAGCCCTCACACGGAGGAAGACCACATGCGCTTGCCGTCATTCAGGATCATCGCCCTTTCCGCACTCGTCGCCGGCGTGGCGATTGCCGCGCCCGCCTATGCCAAGAACCCGAATGTCGGCGGCGCGCCGATGTACACAACCAAGAACATCGTCGAGAACGCCGTCAATTCGAAGGACCACACGACGCTGGTCGCCGCGGTCAAGGCCGCCGGCCTGGTCGACACGCTGCAGGGCGCTGGCCCGTTCACAGTCTTTGCCCCGACCAACGCGGCGTTTGCGAAACTGCCCAAGGGCACCGTCGACACGCTGCTGAAGCCGGAGAACAAGGGCAAGCTCACCAAGGTGCTGACCGCGCATGTCGTGGCCGGCAAGATTTCGGGCGCCGAGATGATGAAGAAGGCCAAGGCGATGGGCGGCAAATACGAGATGAAGACCGTCTCCGGTGACACGCTGACCGCCGAAGTCAAGAAGGGCAAGCTCTACATCATGGATGAGTCAGGCGGCGAGGCGCGAGTGACGATCGCCGACGTCAACCAGTCGAACGGCGTCATCCATGTCGTCAACAAGGTGCTGTTGCCGAAGTAACGAACGGCTTCCGGCAAAGGGGATCAAGGCAGGTCCGTTGGGGCTTTCTCGGGCCTGCCATCCCCGCCTCATGACGAGGTGCCATGTTTCTTGGGAAGTCGTATCGGCATTGGCCGGGGTCCTGTCCCTCACAGGACCCCGGTTTCTTTTTGGCTGTTGCCTGTGCAGCCGGATAAGTTTCGAGCGTCGTCACTCCATCACGGCGCTGTGGTCGATCTTGGCCGGAGTCGCCGGCTTGCGCAGCAACAGAACCAGCGGAATGGCGGCAAGCGACAGGATCATCATCAGCTTGAAGTCGTTCATATAGCTGATGATCGTGGCCTGCAGCGTGACCACGCCGTCGAGCGCGGCGCGGCCCGCGGCGCTGTAGGGATCCATTGCCTGGAAGATCGCCGGATTGCTGAACGCCTGGTTGTAGGGTGTCACATAGGTGGCGATGTTGGCGTGGTTGATCTGCACGTTCTGCGTCAACAGCGCGGTGACCACCGAGATGCCGACGCTGGAGCCGATGTTTCGTGACAGATTGTAAAGGCCTGTGCCTTCCGCGCGCCGCTCCGGCGCCAGCGTGGCGAAGGTGATGGTGGTCAGCGGCACGAACAGGAAACCCAGGCCCGCGCCCTGGATGAAGCCGGTGCTGATGATCGTCCATTGCGAGACGTCAGGCGTCCAGCCGGTCATGTCGTACATCGCCCAGGCGGTGACCAGCAGGCCGGTTAGAAGCAGCCAGCGTGTGTCCACCTTGCCGATCAGCCTGCCGACCAGGAACATGCAAGCCATGGTGCCGAGACCGCGCGGCCCCATGACGATGCCGGCCGTCACCACCGGATAGCCCATCAGCGTCTGCAGATAGGGCGTCATCAGGGCAAGCGAGGCCAGATAGGTGATGCCGATGATGAAGATGAAGATCATGCCGACGGCGAAATTCCTGTCGAGGAACAGCCGCGGGTTCACGAAGGTGTTTTTGGCGGTGAAGGTGTGGACGAGGAAGACGTAGAAGGCCGACGCGCAGATCAGCGCCTCGACGATGATCTCGGACGACGAGAACCAGTTGAGCTGCTCGCCGCGATCGAGGAACATCTGCAGCGACGCGATGGTGACGCTGAGCATGCCGAAGCCCAGCCAGTCCAGCCTGGCCTTGAGGTCCGTCTTGGTTTCCTGGACGAACATCGAGACGCCGGCGAAAGCCAGGGCCCCGATCGGAACATTGATGTAGAACACCCAGCGCCAGCTGACATTCTCGGTCAGCCAGCCGCCGATGACCGGCCCGAGCACCGGCCCGACCATCACCGAAACGCCGAACAGCGCCATCGCCGAGCCGCGCTCCTCGACGCTGTAGATGTCGAGCAGGATGCTCTGCGCCAGCGGCACCAGGGCTGCGCCGAACAGGCCTTGCAGCAGGCGGAAGCCGACGATCTGCGGCAGCGACTGCGCGAAGCCGCACAGCACCGACGCGACGACGAAGCCGGTGATCGAGATCAGCAGGATGCGCTTGCGGCCGAAGCGATTGGCAAGATAGCCCGAAGGCGGCGTCATGACGGCTGCCGCGACGATGTAGGACGTCAGCACCCAGTTTATCTGGTCGGCGCTGGCCGAAACGCTGCCCTGGATATAGGGCAGCGCCACATTGGCGATGGTGGTATCCAGCGCCTGCATGATCACGGCCAGGATTACGCAGGCGGTGATGGCGCCGCGATTGGCGACCACGCCACCTGTCGCGGACGCGCCGGTCATGACTTTTGTCCGAACCGACCGAGGAGGTCCGTCACGAAGTCCGGCAGGCCGCGCGCATGGCCGGTATCGATGCCGACCACGACGCTCATCCCGCCGCGCAGCGGCGGCTTGCCCTGGAGATCGTCCACCGTCACGCGCATCGGAATGCGTTGCACGACCTTGACCCAGTTGCCGGTGGTGTTCTGCGCCGGAAGCAGCGAGAAGCTCGACGACGACGCCGGGCTGATCGAGGCGACCCTGCCGTGCCAGACGGCACCGGGATAGCTGTCGACGCTGATCGTCGCCGTCTGTCCCGGCCGCACATAGGTCAGTTCGGTTTCCTTAGGCTCCGCCGCGATCCACAGCTCGGTCGCCGAAATCAGGCTGAACGCCGGCTGCGAAGCCGGCAGGTACTTGCCGACCTGAAGCGCGTCGACATTGGTGACGATGCCGTCGAATGGCGCCTTGACGATGGAATCGGCAAGGTTGCGCTGGGCGTCGTCCACCGCCGACTGCGCCTGGAGATAGAACGGGTTCTTCTCCACCGGCTGGCTGGCGTCGCCGCCGAGCTGGGCAAGTGTCGCCTGTGCCTGCGCTTGGGCAACGGACACTTTCTGGCGGGCGGCGACGAGGTCGTGCTGGGCGCTGTCGAAGGTCGCCTTGGAGGAGGTGGAGGTCTTGAGCAGATCCTGCTGGCGTTGGAAAGCGGCCTCGTAGTAGGGGATGTCGGCCTGCGCCTGCTCGATCAGCGCCTGCGACTGCTGGTAGCTCGCCTGCAAGGTCAGCACCTGGTTGCGCACTGTGCCGAGCTGTGCCTGGGCGGCGGCAAGAGCGGTTTCGAAAGAGGCCGGCCGCAACCGGAAAAGCACCTGGTCCTTCTTCACCGCCTCGTTCTCGTGCACGTCGATCTCGGACACAGTGCCGGAGACATCGGTGGAAACGCCGAGCGACTGCGCCTGGATGTAGGCATTGTCGGTCGTCATGACCTGGCCGCCGATGACGTAGTAATAGCCGCCGACGACCAGCGCGAACGGAAGCAGGGCAAACAGGATCGGCCGTGCCCGGCCGCGCTTGGGCTTGACCGGCGCCGGAGGCGCCACCGCAACCCCGGCCTGGCGTGGCTCCTTGGACGGAGCCTCGAGCGCCGCCGGCTCCAGGGCGACCGGTGCTTCGAGCTCGTCATTGTCGATGACGGTGCTGGCTCGCCTTTGCTCGCGTTCGCTGTCCAGCCGGATGACCTGGTCGCGCGCCCGGTCGGCGGCGGATCCGTCTTCTTCGACAGGCTTCTTTGGTGAGGTTGATTCAGCCATGTGTTTTCTCCCGGTCGGCGGCAGGCTGGGCGCAAGCCGCGAGCAGATTGGATTTGATGAGGGATAGGGTTTGCAGCAGATGCAGTTGCGCATCCGCGGAAAGGCCGACAAAGGCCTCGTCACGCGTCTTCCGCCCATTGCCGCGCATGATTTCGATCAGCGGATGGGCTTGCGGCTTCAGGTACAGCAGCCATGCCCGGCGGTCAGCGGGATCGGGCCGGCGCTCGATGAAGCCGCTTGCTTCCATCTTGTCGAGCAGCCGGGCGAGCGTGATCGGCGTGATCTCGATCAGGTCCGCCAGTTTGTTCTGGTGGATGCCTTCATGCAGGCTGAGATAGGCCAGCACCTGCCACTGGGCGCGGGTCAGCCCCGATGCCCGCGACCTCTGCTCGAACCGCTTTCGAAGCAGGCGCGCGACATCGTGCAGCACGAAGCTGATGTTGGGTGACGATGGCATGGGAGGTACTGGAGTTTTTCGGCGCGACTGTTAGTGAGCATGCTTATTATCATCATGCACATAATCTTGCTGGACGCGGTGCGCAAGACGGACTAAGCCCGCCTGGAAAAAATGACGCATGGGCTGCGACCCACCCAAAGGCTCAGGTAGCGGGCTGTTGCCGGGCAAGGATACGACGATGAATTGGCTGAAGATCGCGACCGTGGCGGCCATTGCGGGATGGCCGGGCATTGCGCTCGCAAAGGGCGCCGTCAGTTGCGGCGGCGCCGCCATGCTGGGTGGCGCGCAATTGAACTGCAGCCACGTCGAACCCCAGGCGCCGCCTCAGTTTTGCACCTATAGCTGGGCTCTCCACATGCCGGCCGGCGACCAGAAAATCGTCGAAGGCAGCTTCATGCTGCCGCCCGGCGCCACGAATGTCACCGTCTATCAGGGCAGCGGTTTCGACAGTGCGCTGTCCGATCCGATCGTGATTTGCCGCGGCAGCAAATGAGCAAGGCCGTCAAGGAAAGCTCGCTCGTCGCCCGATTGGTGCTATAGGGCGGATCACGCTATTTTGAACGGGCGCATTCGAGTTTCGGATGCACCTGGCGGCCATTTCTCTGACGGATTTCGACATGGACGGACCCAACCCAGACATCAAGCACCCGATCCCGATGCATACCCGCGTCGGCTTCCTCAAGGGACTGGTGAACGCGCCGAACATCGAGATCGGCGACTTCACCTATTATGACGACCCCGACGGGCCGGACAAATTTGCCGAGAAATGCGTCCTGCATCACTATCCGTTCATAGGCGACAAGCTGATCATCGGCAGGTTCTGCGCCATCGCCGAGGGCGCGCGCTTCATCATGAACGGCGCCAACCACGCCATGTCCGGCTTTTCGACCTATCCGTTCAATATTTTCGGCCATGGCTGGGAAAAGGGTTTTGACCCGGCGACCTGGTCGAAGGAGGTGCGCGGCGACACCATCGTCGGCAACGACGTCTGGATCGGGATGGAGGCGGTGATCCTGCCCGGGGTGGAAATCGGCCACGGCGCCATCGTCGCTGCGAAATCAGTGGTGACGCACGACGTGCCGCCCTATGCGATCGTCGCCGGCAACGCGGCCAAGGTGGTAAAGATGCGTTTCGACGACCGGACAATCAGGCGGCTACTGGCGGTGGCGTGGTGGGACTGGCCGGTAGACAAGGTCAGCCGCAACCTCGATGCTATCCGGGGTGCCAATATTTCTCTTCTGGAGGCAGCAGCTTGAACGCTCTGAACAGCAGCATAATCGGCACCGAACTGTTTACGCGAGGGTGGATCTTCATCCGCGGCGTGCCGGCGATGAAGTTCCTGCCACCGGAAGGGCCGCCGGAAATCGCCTTTGCCGGCCGCTCGAATGTCGGCAAGTCGTCGCTGATCAATGCGCTGGTCAACCAGAAGGGGCTGGCGCGCACTTCCAACACGCCGGGGCGCACGCAGGAGCTCAACTATTTCGTGCCGGATGGATTTTCGGGCGAGGGCGCCGACCTGCCGCCCTTGGCGCTGGTCGACATGCCCGGCTACGGCTACGCCACCGCGCCGAAGGAGAAGGTCGACGAGTGGACCAAGCTGGTCTTCGATTACCTCAAGGGCCGGGTCACGCTGAAACGCGTCTATGTGCTGATCGACGCCCGTCATGGCATCAAGGCCAAGGACGACGAAGTGCTGTCGCTGCTCGACAAGGCGGCGGTGTCCTACCAGATCGTGCTGACCAAGACCGACAAGATCAAGACTGCCGGCGTGCCGAGGCTGATCGAGGAGACGCTGGCAAAGATCAAGAAGCGGCCGGCGGCGTTCCCGTTCGTGCTGGCCACCTCTTCTGAAAAGGCCGAGGGCCTTCAGGAATTGCAGGCAGCCATCGTGCTTGCCGCCAATGGCGGCTAAAGCATCCGCACCTTAGAGCAATTCTAGGAAAAGTGTGAAGCGGTTTTCCGTCCAGAATTGCGTCTAAACAAAGAGTTAGAGCATGGTCTGGCTAGGGCTTGGCCTCGATAGCAATCGTCTGATGGCCTTCTTCCGCCACAAGCCTTTCGGTGCCGTAGGCCTTCAGGAACATGCTGACGCCTGACCTGACGATGTGGTCGATCTCGTCCTGGGTCGGGGCCTTGGTGCGGTAGGCGAAGATGCACTGGCGGAACAGACCGGCCAGGCACAGTTCGGTGAACTGATAGGCGGCAAGATCGACATCGTCGATGCGCAGCAGGTCGCGCTCGATGGCGGCATTGAGAAAGGCCGCGACCTTGTCGTGGCCACGCTTGGGACCGCGCTCGTAAAAACGCGCGCCCATGTCGGGGATCCGGTCTGATGCCCCGATCACCGTGCGCTGCGCTTGGACGACCTTGGCCGACGTGATCTTGAGAGCCAGCACCTTGCCGAACTTCACCAGCGTCTCGCGCAGGTTGTCGGCATTGTCCAGCACGTCATACATGTTCTTGAAGATGGTGCCGCGCTCTTCCTCGATCAGCGCCTCGAACAGCTCTTCCTTGTTGGCGAAGTAGACGTAGATCGTACCCTTGGAGACACCGGCCTCGCGGGTGATGTCGTTCATCGAGGCGGCTTCGAAGCCCTTGTCGATGAAGACACGACGGGCGCCGTCGATGATCTGGCTGCGCTTGGCCGGATCCTGCCCCGCGGCCGGGCGGCCACGACGCAAGCTTTCCAACAGGTCGTCACACGACTCGTTTTCGACATTGGGCGGGGTCTCGGCCATGAAAGTCACACCTCGAAAATAATTCGAACCAAGCGGTTCGATTGCCCTTGATATGGTCCTCTTTACGCGCTATGTCAACGGCCGGATCGAACCGAACGGTTCAGTATTATATTATAACTTTAGAGAGATGTCATGTCCTCGAACGCGCCGACCACTGCCGAAGTCCGTCCCTTCCCTAACGCCAAGGTTGCGCCGGCGACGGAAGCACCGGAAGTACCTGTCCAGCCCGTCTCGTCGCCGCCGGCAGAGGCTCCGGCCAGGAAGAAGCGTTCGGTGCGTTCCTTCCTGCTGCCGGTCATCGGTGTTGCCTTGTTGGGCGCCGGCGCCTGGTATGGGTACGACTACTGGACAACGGGCCGCTTCATGATCTCGACGGACGATGCCTATGTCCAGGCGGACATGGCGTTCATCTCGCCCAAGATTTCCGGCTATGTCGATCAGGTCAAGGTCAGCGAGAACCAGCTGGTCAAGGCCGGCGATCCGCTGCTCGTCGTCGATGACGGCGATTACAAGATTGCCGTCGCCCAGGCCGAGGCGCAGATCGCCACCTTGAGCAAGACGCTCGACCGTATCGACGCCCAGACCGACGCGGCCCGCGCCTCGCTGCAGCAGGCCCAGGCGCAGAAGGTCGCCGACCAGGCCGCGGCCGACAACGCAGCCAAGGTCGCGGCGCGCGCCTCGCAGCTGCTCAAGACCCATGTCGGCACACAGGCGCAGCTGGACGACGCCCAGACCGCGGTCCAGCAGGCCGATGCCGCCCTTGTCGGCGCCGACGCACAGATCGCCGCCGCGCAAGCCAATATCGGCGTGCTGCAGGCGCAGCGCGCGGAATCGGCGAGCACGCTGGCGTCCCTGCAGCTCAGCCATGACAAGGCGCTGCGCGATCTTTCCTTCACCGTGCTCAAGGCGCCATATGACGGCATCGTCGGCAACCGCTCGGTCGAGCAGGGCGACCTTGTCAGCCCCGGCCAGAAGCTCGCCGTCATCGTGCCGATGGACAAGCTCTACATCGTCGCCAACTTCAAGGAGACACAACTTGCCCGGCTGGTTCCCGGCGAGAAGGTCAGGATCTCGGTCGATGCGACCGACGGCCAGGACTTCGAGGGAACCGTTTCGTCGCTGGCGCCGGCTTCGGGTGCCGTGTTCTCGCTGCTGCCGCCCGAAAACGCCACCGGCAACTTCACCAAGGTCGTGCAGCGCGTTCCGGTCCGCATCGATGTGCCGGCCGATGCGCTGAAGAGCGGTAAGCTGCGCGCCGGCCTGAGCGTCGTCGTCGCCGTCGACAGCCGCACCGCCCCATCCGGGTCGGCGTCAGTGGCAGCGTCGAATTGAGCGGCGGCCGGGGAGCAATGCCATGGCAACCGCAACCCTGACAGCAGGAGCGCCGCCGGCGAGGCCGGCTGTGCCTGACACCATTTCGACGCGGCGCGTCATCGCCTTCCTGGCGATGGTGTTCGGCATGTTCATGGCCATCCTCGACATCCAGATCGTCTCCGCCTCGCTGTCGGAGATCCAGGCCGGCCTGAGCGCCAGCTCCGACGAAATTCCGTGGGTGCAGACCGCCTACCTGATCGCCGAAGTGGTGATGATCCCGCTGTCGGGCTTTCTCAGCCGGATGCTGTCGACGCGCGTGCTGTTCACCATCTCGGCGGCAGGCTTCACCGCGGCCAGTGCGCTGGCGGCGACCGCCACCAACATCGACCAGATGATCGTCTACCGCGCCGTCCAGGGCTTCATCGGCGGCGGCATGATACCGAGCGTCTTTGCCGCTGCCTTCACCATCTTCCCGCCCTCGCGCCGCGCCGTCGTCTCGCCGATGATCGGCCTCGTGGCGACGCTGGCGCCGACCATCGGCCCGACCGTCGGTGGCTATATCAGCCATGCCATGTCCTGGCATTGGCTGTTCCTGGTCAACGTCGTGCCCGGCATCCTGGTGACAACGGCGGCCTGGACGCTGATCGACTTCGACAAGCCCAACCTCAAGCTGTTCAGCAAGTTCGACTGGTGGGGCCTCGCCGGCATGGCGGCTTTCCTGGGCTGCATGGAATATGTGCTCGAGGAAGGCCCCAACAATGACTGGCTGCAGGACCAGGGCGTCTTCATCTGCGCCGTCGTCATGACCGTCGGCGCGGTGCTGTTCTTCTGGCGCGTGTTCACCGCCGAGGAGCCGATCGTCGACCTGAAGGCCTTCACCAACATCAACTTCGCCTTCGGCTCGCTGTTCTCGTTCGTCATCGGCATCGGTCTCTACGGCCTGACCTATCTCTACCCGGTGTTCCTCGGGCGCATCCGCGGCTACGATTCGATGATGATCGGCGAGGCTCTGTTCGTCAGCGGCCTGGCGATGTTCTTCACCGCGCCGATCTCGGGCATCCTGTCGAACAAGATGGACCCGCGCCTGATGATGATGATCGGCTTCTTCGGCTTCGCCACCGGCACCTGGTGGATGACGCATCTGACCGCCGACTGGGATTTCTATGAGCTGCTCATCCCGCAGATCCTGCGCGGCTGTTCGATGATGCTGTGCATGGTTCCGATCAACAACATCGCGCTCGGCACCTTGCCGCCCGAGCGGCTGAAGAACGCGTCCGGCCTGTTCAATCTCACCCGCAACCTTGGCGGTGCCGTCGGCCTTGCGCTGATCAACACCGTGCTGATCGACCGCAACGCCTTCCACTACGCAAGGCTCTCCGAGCATGTGCAATGGGGCAGTGAAGCCGCGCAGACCAAGCTGCAGAACATGACCCGCAATTTCGAGCAGACCCCCGGCCTCGACGCCACAAGCGCTGCGATCTCCAAGTTGTCTGGCATGGTCCAGCAGCAGGCGGCGCTGCTGTCCTTCATGGACGTGTTCTTCATGCTGACGGTGCTGTTTGCGACGCTTGGCCTGTTCACCATGCTGATCCGCAAGCCGGCCGCACCGGGTGGCGGCGGCGGTGGGGGGCACTGATACGGAGCAATTCCAGGAAAAGTGCGCAGCGCTTTCCCTTGGAGATTGCGACAAGACAAGGTACGTGGGCAGCGGTTTCGGGAAGCTCCTCCAGTCCACGCCCGAAAAGCTCTGACCGCGTAAAAAACTCCGGGCCGCAAGCCCGGAGTTTTTGCATTCGAGTCTATGGACTCAGGCCGTGGCCGGTTTGAAGGTCAGCGCGACGCCGTTGATGCAGTGGCGCAGGCCGGTCGGCGCCGGACCGTCGTCGAAGACATGGCCGAGATGGCCGCCGCAGCGGCGGCAATGTGCCTCGGTACGCGTCATGCCGAGCGACCTGTCCACGGTCGTGCCGATCGCCTTGGGGATCTCTTGCCAGAAGCTCGGCCATCCGGTGCCGGAATCGAATTTCGTCTCCGACGAATAGACCGGCAGGTCGCAGCCGGCACAGGCGAAAATGCCCTTGCGGTGTTCGTTGAGCAGCGGGCTGGTGCCGGGGTACTCCGTGCCTTCCTTGCGCAGCACGTCGAAGGCGGCCGGCGACAGGATGGCTTTCCACTCGGCGTCGGTCTTGACGACCTCGAAGCTCTCGGCCGCTTGTGCTGCCTGCGGATCGCCCATGCGCAGCATCGTTGCCGCGGCCCCGATCACGCCGATGGCGGCGGCACCGCTCAAAAGAAAGTCGCGACGGTTCATGACCAGTTCCTCCTGATGTCCTTTTGCCAAACTACACCACCGCGCGGAAATCAAAAGCCGGTGACGGTAGCCCCTCGAACGAACACTCCGCGCCCTCCCACATCCGAATGCAGGCGGGCGCGAAGTGCACGGGCCAATTGCGGATCACGGGAGCGGGATCGTGCAATCGACGGAGGGTCCTTGCCGTCAGTTCGCCGGCAGCAAGCCCCTTGTTACATCTTGGGCAAAAGAACCTTGTCGATGACGTGGATGACGCCATTGGACTGTTCGACATCGGCGATCGTCACATTGGCGACATTGCCGTTCTCGTCGGTGACCGTGACCTTGCCGCCGTCGGCCTTGAGCGACAATTCGCAGCCGCCGACCGTCTTGACCTTGTGGGTGCCGCCGTCAGCCTTGGCCATCGCGGCCACATCTGCTCCCATCGCCTTGGCGCCGATGACATGGCAGGTCAGGATCTTGGTGAGCTTGTCCTTGTTTTCTGGCTTGAGCAGCGTCTCGACCGTACCGGCCGGAAGGGCTGCGAAGGCTTCGTTGGTCGGCGCGAACACGGTGAACGGACCGGCGCCCTGCAGCGTCTCGACAAGGCCGCCGGCCTTCACGGCGGCGACCAGGGTGGTGTGATCCTTCGAGTTCACGGCGTTCTCGACGATGTTCTTGTTGGCATACATGGCGGCGCCGCCAACCATCGGGTTTTCGGCGTAGGCGGCGGTGGCAAGGGCCGAAACGGCGATCGTACCGGCGAGCAAAAGGGTGGCGTATCTACGCATGATGTCGAACTCCTCGGGTTTTTCTCTTCCCATTTTTGGGGACGCGAGGAGATACGGAACAAACTCGCCCGAGTTTCAGAAATATTGTGATTTTTGATTTTATCCATGGCGCCAGAGGGATTTCCCGAGCCATCGGCCGCCCGCCGACATGCTGTCTACGGGCATGTTCAGCGAAGGATAGACTTATGATAGTCTGTTGTGATTTTCAGGTGAAGAGCCGGTCAGATGCTCTTCAGGTCGCCAGCGGCAACCACCGGTCCGGTCGGCTGTCCGGTCGGCGAACCGCCCGACGGCTCGAGGCTGACGGCAAGCACCGCGCCCTGGGCAAGTTTCTGATGGGCCGCCGGCGAGACGATAATATGCGCCGTTGCACCTGCCGGAATGACGCCCATCGAGACCGGCGGGTTCTTGCCCTCGATCATCCACAGCTCGAAGTCCTTGCCGGAAGCACGCTCACCGGAGACATGCGACAGGCCGACTTCGTGATGCGCGGCGTCGTAGACGGCAAGATATTTGACGTCGCTGCCTTCGGCGGCCAGCGAAGCGACGAGTCGCGCCTGCGGCTGCTCGACCGGTGGGTTGAGAATGGGCACGGCGATGTAAATCGCCAGTGCCGCAACCGCGGCTGCGGCAAGGCCGCGCCAGAAGGCCAGGCTGGACCACAGGCCGCCGCGCACTTCGGCGGGCCTGCTCACCGCGGCAGCGGTAGCGAACAGGCGGCGGTCGACCGCGGTCTTCACCGAAACCGGCGGCTCGACTTCCCGATAGGCGGCGGCAAGCGGTGAGAGACTGACCTCCCAGTCCTCGACAAGACGGGCGAAAGCCGTATCCGCATCAATGCGGCGAGAGACGATCTGGCGTTCGTCGGCATCGAGCACGCCGAGAACGTACTCGGCGGCGAGCAGGTCGTCGCCTCCACGTTCCGGTCCTGTGTCTTCTGCCAGCGTCATCTTTCCAGGCATTCTCTGAGTTTCAACAGGCTGCGGCGCAGCCATGTACGCATCGTGTTCAGCGGCACGCCATGGCGCTCCGCCAGTTCGGCATAGCTCTCGCCCTTGAGATAGGCGCCCCGGACGGCTGCTGCCCGGTCCTTCTCCAGCTCATCGAGACAATGGTGGATACGTTCGGATTCGTCGCCCGCCACCGCCATCGCTTCAGGCCCCGGCGCCGGATCGGCCACGTCGAGCGCGGCATCGATGTCGGCGGCGGGTTTGCGCCGCGCTCTGATGCGATCGATCGCATGATTGCGCGCGATTGCCACCAGCCAGGAGATCGGGCTTAGATCGGAAACAGCAAAACGGTCGGCCTTCGTCCATATCTTGACGAAGACTTCCTGCAGCGCTTCTTCCGCGTCTCCCCGGTCGTTCAATACACGAAGACAGACGCCAAAAAGTTTCGCGCTGGTCTGCCGGTAAAGCAGATCGAACGCGGCCCGATCCTTCATCGAAGTCCGAACGATCAGCTTGGTGATGTCCTGCGGCGTCATTGCAGGCAAATTAGGCGATTGCCATGTATTTGCAACGACGGAAATAACCTTGTGCACGCCTAAGCTTTTGTGTGTCACCGGCCCGGATCCGTCGGTCGATTGCCAATGGAATTGCCACTGGCTAGCTTGCCTTCATTGATGGGGGAGCGCGCATGTCGGTCGAACGGATCCTTTGGGAAGAAGATGCCACCGGCCTCGCCAATCTGGTCCGCAAGGGCGAGGTTTCGGCCGTCGAACTGACCGACGCCGCGATTGCCCGCGCCGAGGCCACCCGTCCCGACATCAATGCCACGGCCGAACCGCTCTACGATGCCGCCCGCGTCCGCGCCAAGACCGTCGACCCCTCGCTGCCGCTGGCTGGTGTTCCCTTCGCCATCAAGGATCTCGGCATCGCCATCAAGGGCGTGCCGACGCATGGCGGCAGCCGCATTCCGGCATGGCTGGCC